>CAYGMA010000001.1:0-1087 GCA_964351045.1 uncultured Holosporaceae bacterium
CACCTCCAATCGGCCCTGTTGGCGCTTTAACGGGAATAACTTTCAAGCCCATTTTTGAAAAAATAGAAACGTATGCCTTTAAAAACACGCGATACGTTTTATAAGCATCTTCCTCCGTTAAATCAAAAGAGTATCCATCCTTCATCAAAAATTCACGACCACGCATCACCCCAAACCGCGGTCTAATTTCATCCCTAAATTTCCACTGAATATGAAAAAGACGGCATGGCAATTGCTTATAACTATGAACAAAGCGGCCAAAAATATCTGTAATCATGTCTTCATTGGTAGGCCCGTAAAGAAGCTCCCGATCATGTCGATCACGAATACGCAACGTTTCCTTTCCATACGCATCATAACGGCCTGTTTTTTTCCAAATATCTGCTGACTGAATCGTTGGCATCAAGAGTTCTTGGCAGTTAATTTCTTCCATTCCTTTTCGAATAAAAGACTCCACTTTCTTTAGAACACGCAACCCCAACGGCAACCAGGTGTAAATACCTGCTGATTCTTGTGTAATAAGGCCACATTGAAGCATGAGCTGATGCGAAATAATTTGTGCTTCTTGAGGTTTTTCGCGTTGAACAGGTAAAAAGCTAGAGGAAAGCTTCATATATTTTCTCCTAAAAATTAACGTTTTCCAGCAACAGGTTGGTCTGCGATAAACTGGCTTCCAACAGTTCCCAGATGCTTAAAGCTAAAGGTCAACAAAAACAATGTTTGAGGGCGCAATGTTCTTGATCTAAAGAACGTTCTTTGAACTGATGTCACAACACCAAAGCACTCATTCTGATAATCCAGATCAAAATACACATAAAGCACTCTCTTAGGCGCCACCAAATCGTAGGCCATTTTTGAAGACACTTTCCATTCTTTATTCAGCTCAGAAGAAAGACCAAGCGTCATTTGATGCGTGCGCGGTTTTGTTGGCGCATCAATATCACGATCTTTAATATACGTATATGTCGCGTTCACCTTAAACACAGAAGGTCCTGCGTTTAGCGTTGTTGAAATACGTTTTGGCTTAAAGTCGTTTCGGTCCAAGAGAAACGAAGACGTTAAACTGTACCCCGCATAAGGGCTCACA
>CAYGMA010000001.1:1097-14615 GCA_964351045.1 uncultured Holosporaceae bacterium
GCATTCTGAATATGGTTATAATCATTAAAACTATAGCTTTGCCCTGCAAAAAATCGCCCAACTGTGCGGCCAGAAGAATTATAGTAAGCCCGAAGACCATAGTTAATTCGAGACCCTTCATCCAACCGATCCAGACCAGAAAAACGATTAGAGGCAAAAAGGTTATTTTCTGTAAATTCAAACTCCTGGCTATCCTCATTCGGCAATCGTGTTTTGTTCGCCCCTCTGGGGCTTGTAACAAAGTTCACAGTGGGGTCAATGACAACCTGGCGCCCTCCTTCAAAAAACTGATAATACGGTTTATGCCAACCCACTGTTAGCTGAGGAAAAACAGCCCCTTCAGTTCCTTGACGATTTTGCGACGTTGCCAATTGTCGATAACCATAAAAACTATAAAGACGCCCATTCAAACTTGTTTTCAAAGACCATTCAGATCCATCTGGCGTGACATACGGCACATAGAACTGCCCTTCAGCAATAAACCGATTTAATTCACGCACCTTTGCAGGCACAGACAACCCATTTGTTGTACTTCCAGGGGCCCCTTCTGGCCGCGTTAAAAAAATATCTGCCAACGTGAATTGCCACACTTCCCCATAGGCGCCTGGGTCACTCACATATTGATAATAAAGAGACGGGATAATGGCGGGTGTTTGCTTGCGTGGTTGAGATTCTCTTAAATCCTGGAACCAGTATCCACTAATGTCTGCGTAGTTATTGCGATTAAATCGCTCTAAATGAAAAGAGGTATCTAACGTATTCCGCGTTGTAATAGGGTGCTGAGGATCATCCAAAAAAACATACCGCTTCAAATAGGTTTGAGAATCCATTTTTTGAATTTTGTACCGAAGCCGCCACAATTCATTAATGGTGAATCCACCTTTAGAAAAAAAATGCCCTAAAAGTTTTTTCTTATGAATTAACCGATTCACAGTCTTACGATCTCTATTGCGCGTATACCCAATGCTTGCATGGGTTTGAATAGCCCCAAACCCAAAATCCCTGCGATGTTCAATCTGCAAGAAGCTTCCACTCCCCCCATCAAGCAATGGATAAGGTGTTAAAGTTATATCTTCACTTGGACTAATAACCCAGTAATACGGAAGCCCTACCGCCAGCCCATACCGGTTACTTCTTGAAATTTTTGGAAATAAAAACCCAGAACGCCTCTTTACAGTTGGGTCTGGATGGTAAAAATAAGGCGTGTAAAAAACAGGAACGCCTAAAAACTCCAGCCGTGCATTATAATATTCAACAATTTCATAAGGCAAGTTCCGCTTAACGGTTGACGCCTTTAATGCCCAAACTGGGGGCGCTGTTGGATCTTCCTCACACAAATAACAAGGGGTAAATGTTCCGTCATCAACAAATGAAACCTCATCATGCTTCTCGGCCTTTCTCCCTGTTAACCGACTCTCATCTTCCATTAAAACGCCAAATTTCTCCAGAAATGCATACTTAAAATTATCCGTTAACTCTAGGTAATCAGCTGAAATAATATCCTTTGTTTTTGTAAAATAGGTAATGTTCCCCATGGCAACCAGTAGGGAGGTTTTTTTGTTATAAACCAACTTGTCACACTGAACGCTTTCAACACCATCCGAAAGAGTCACCTCTCCTTCTGCCGTCACAACATCTGTATTTTTATCATGCGTGAGTGTCTGAGCTGTTAGATAAAGAGGGTCTTTTTTGTTCAACTGTGCCGCATAAAGTCCATTGACATATAACGCTACAACAAAAAGAAAAATAACCTTCATACCCTCTCCTCAAAATGCAAAACAACGGCCGTTAAAAAAAACAAACTCATCAATGGGGGTGCCCACGCAGCCAAGAAAACAGGAATTGTATAATTCTGTCCCATGGCACCCACCACATTAAACAAAACATAAATCACATAGGCAAACAAAATAACAAATAAAATAACAGAAAATTTCATATGCCGTTGCATAACCCAGAAAGACACAAAAGCCCCCAGCAAGGCCATCGTTAGAATTAAAAGGGGGCGTGCTAAAGTTGTGTTCCACTGCATTTCGTGCTTCGTCGTCGAGAGCCCTGCTTCTTTTAAAATAGTAATGTATTGCCTAAGTTGCCAAAATGAAATGGTGTCCGGTCCTAAAAACTGGTTTTCAATAGACATCAAATCCAGATTGGTAGTCCATTTATATGTTTCAAATCTTTGGGGCAGGCGATTTGGCTCAAACAATTGCCCTTTTTTCAGAATCCATCCATCTTCTCTCACGTCTGCACGATCCGCTTCAATCCGTTCTAAAAGATTATTCTGGTCACTAAAAACAAAAATGCTTAGGTGATTTAATCTGTTTTGCCTCAGTTGAACGCTCTTGATTTGAATGATGGCATACTTATTATCAAATGATTCTCGCAGCCACAGCCCAGAAGAAGAAAGGCGAATGCTGCTGCTCTTCCCTCTAAAAATAGTGTTATTATAGTGTTCAAACTTTTGCATCATCTGAGCGCTAATGCCATTAAAGAAAGAAAAATCAGCCAGCGTGTACAATGCTAAGAAAAAGAAAATAGGGGATAGCAAACGCCGCAAAGACCCACCAGACACACGCATAATCACCAGCTGAGAGGAGCGCCCCAGCTTCCAAAACAACATCAACGAAGAAAATAATGCAATTAAGGGAATGAGCTGCTTAATAATATCCGGGAAATGAAATAAAACCATTTTTGAAATTAAAACAAAACCTATATCGCTCTTCCCCCGGGCCCGCCGAAATAACTCAAAATAATCAAACAAAACAACGATGCTTGAGAAAGACAAGAAAACGATGGAAAACCACTTAAAATATTGGCGAAAAATATAAGAAAACAGCGTCATTTTATTTTTAAAGATCTAAAATTTTTTATATCAGTTAATACAGCAAATAGCAAAAAAGACAGGAAAACCAAAAAAATGTAGTTTAATAAAATAGCAAACGGAAATTTTGCACTTTGGTTTAGTAAAAATAAAACAAACCCCTGAATTGCGACAACTGCCAAAACAGAAAAAACAATCTTTTTAACAACACCTTTTCTAGAGAAAGACCCCGTTGTTAAGAGAGCTGCAGCAATTAAAACAAACACAACAACCAAGTATGGCGTGATAATTTTTTGATGCGCCTCCGCTTTAAACAACCGCCTTTCTGTTTGAGAGTATTTTTTATCTGGAAATAGCAGGCTTAAAAAAGGCATTTCTTGGGGTTTCTTTCCTCTTGAGCGCGACGATTCCTCTTTACCCTGTAAAGAAACAATTGTCTCAGTAAAGAACAAAGAAGAAATTTTATGTGTCTTTGGATCCGTTGATTGGCGTGTTCCATGGAAGAGCAAAATTTTTGGGGATTTTTCATCTGTAATCAAGTGCCCTTCTTGAGCGGTAATAATCACCCGACTATTGTCTTTTTTATCAACAGACGAAACAAATACGCCTTTCAAGTGATCCCCTCTTTTGCTTTTCACATAGACAACCATCTTACCAAATTCATTAAAAACCCCTTCTTGAATTAAAATAGCGGGCAAGGCATTCTTAAGCCTAAACTGCAAAGATTTCAGCTTTGATTGGCTCAACGGAGAGATAAAAACATTAATAACAAAAAGAAGCCCCATGATCAGTCCAGCAAATTTCAAAAAAGGCAGTACAATTTTATAACGAGACTGACCACAACTTTGCATAACCGCAAACTCCCGTTCCGTAATCAATCGATTCAACACAACCAGCGTTGAAATAAAAACAGCAATGGGGAGAATCAATGCACATAAATCAGGCAAAGACAAAAACGCCAACCGACCAAACATCCACATCGATGATTTTGTACTCAGCACCAACTCAACAAATCGAAGAGATTGCAAAATCCAAATGGCCGCGATCAAGACAAATCCCAGTGACGCACTTGTTGCTAAAATCTGAAGGAAAAGGTAGCGGTTTAAAATAGATTTCATAACTCTTTACTATTTGACAAATTTAGTATCCTAGACAATAGTGATGATAACATTTTTTATATGAATAAACTCAAATGTCCAAACTAAAAAATACTCTTTTCTTTTTAAGCCTTGTTTTCTGTGTTTTTTCTTCTCATGCAGCCTCTTCTTTTAAGATTGCTGCCGTCGTCGATAAGCATATTATTACCACAAAAGATCTAGACGATCGCACCCGTTTATATTTATTGAACATTCCTCAAACTCCCTCTGAAGAAGAGATTGCCCTCTTAAAGCGTCGTCTTTTGAAACAAATGATTGATGAGCAACTGCAACTTGAAGAAACACGTTTATACGGCATTAATGCTGAAGAGGAAGAAGTGAATCGTCAAATTCAACACATAGAAAAAGCAAACAACCTAAAATCTGGTGAACTCTTAAAGAAGCTTGATGATAACAACATTCCACACGACACCCTCTTAAACCAGTTTAGAGCTGGTCTCGCATGGCAAAAGCTCATTAGCTATTTAACGTCCTCCTCTGAATTCAGCGATCAAGCTATTAAGCAACAAGCGGCTCTTAAACAAAACAAAGATAAAACCCGCTATTTGCTTGCCGAAATAGCCATTCCCTACACCTCTTATTTTGATGCCATGGAAGCAGAAAACAAAGCTCATGAAATCATTTCTTTATTAAAAAGTGGCAATAGCTTTGGTCAGCTCGCGCATCAGCTTTCTCAAAATCCATCTGCCATCAGAGGCGGAGATATTGATTGGGTGGATGAAGATCAGTTAGCCCCAGAACTTCGGGAGCAAATTAAAGTCACACCTGTCGGCGCTGTCACACAACCTATAAAACACGATGGAAATGTGTATGTTATTTTAGTCAGAGGAAAACAATCCCCTGATACAGCTCGGCAAAAACTTTCTGTTCGGCAAATTGAAGTAACATTCCCTCTTCTCATGACGCCAGAGAAAAAAGAAGAGGAGATCCAACGCCTTGAAGAAATCATGAAAAATGTCAAAACATGTGCTGCCTTTGAAAAAGCGGCTGAAACCATTGATGGCGCCACGCTCCAATACCACCAAAACATCAACCCTGAACAACTCAGTGGCGGCCTGGATAAAGTCATTTCAAAGCTAGAAATTGGAGAAGTCTCCTCAGCCTCCCTCATTCAAGATCGTTCTGTTGTTTTCTTCATGGTTTGCGAAAAACATAAAATAGATCAGAAACAAGATCTAAACGAAAAGAAAAAAATCATTAAAGATAAACTTGGACAAAAAAAATTCTCAGAGCTTTCCACAAAGCGGCTCATTGATGTAAGGCGCCGAGCCTTTATTGATGTCCGCCTGTAAAAAGCACTTAAATGAATGTCCATTCTTGATCTGATTAAAACACACCAAGTTACGGCAAAGAAATCCCTTGGCCAAAATTTTCTTATTGATCAAAACATTCAAAAAAAAATTGTTGAGGCGTTAGACATTTCACCTGCAGACTCTGTCGTAGAAATTGGCCCTGGTGTTGGCAGCTTAACTCAATGGCTTTTGCAGTCTCCTGCGAAAAAATTGACACTCATAGAAAAGGACCACTCTCTTGTAGAGCTTTTAAAAACCTTAAACTTTGATGCACACAAACCCACCACCATACAAGAAGCAGACGCCCTCACCCTTTCCTTGAAAGACCTCTCTACAAAAACGCCGCTCAAACTCATAAGCAACCTTCCCTACAATATCAGCACCCCTCTCATCATCAACTGGCTCAAAGATTTATCGTCTATCTCAAGCATGGTTCTGATGATCCAAAAAGAGGTCGCAGAAAGAATCGTTGCCCCGGCTCATTCAAAAAGTTATGGACGCCTTAGTATTTTATGCCAATGGCTCTGCACCTGTGAACTTTTATTCCATGTGCCCCCCACCGTTTTCAGACCGCAGCCAAAAGTCACCTCAACCGTTGTAAGACTCACGCCCCATAAAGATCTGCCAACGCTACATGAAATCCACACCATGGAAAAAGCGACGCACCTCTTATTTCAAAAAAGACGAAAAATGCTTAAAGCCATTCTCAAAACCCATGTAGAAAACCCCATTGCTTTTCTTGAAAACTTGGGCATTACCCCAACAGCGCGTCCTGAGAATTTGTCCATCCAAGAATTTTCATCTCTTGCCAAGGCTCTTTTTGATTGTCCTCCAAAACCATGCTATGATTCTTGAAAAACGGGTGAATTATGATTGGTATTGCAAGTGATCATGCAGGGTTTGACCTTAAAAACCATCTCATCACTCATTTGCAAGAAACACATCACACCTCTCGAGATTTTGGCCCTGAAACAAATGAGTCAACCCACTACCCTCTCTTCGCCCAAAAGATCTGCAAGGCGCTCTTAAAAAAAGAAATCACCCGCGGCATTTTAATATGTGGTACCGGCATTGGCATGTCCATCGCCGCCAATCGATTTAACGGCATTCGGGCTGCTTTATGCCTCACCCCAGAAATGGCCCGGCTTTCACGGCAGCATAATGATGCAAACATTCTCGTTCTTGGTGCGCGCCTCATATCTCCCGAGACAGCCGATGAACTCTGTGATATTTTTCTTAACACCCCTTTTGAGGCCGGCCGGCACCTTGAGCGTATAACCCTTATAGAGGACATCTCATCATGACAAATCTCTTTAACACCCCCCTTCAAACATGTGACCCTGATCTTTTCGACATCATAAAAAAAGAAGAAGAACGGCAAAAAGAACACATAGATCTCATTGCCTCAGAAAACCTAACCTCGCTTACCGTCATGCAAGCTCAAGGCTCTGTTCTCACAAACAAATATGCAGAAGGCTATCCAGGCCGCCGTTATTATGGGGGCTGTGAACAAGTTGACTGCGTCGAAGCCCTTGCGATAGAGCGCGTGAAAAAATTGTTCAACTGTGACTTTGCAAACGTTCAACCGCATTCTGGATCTCAAGCAAACCAAGCCGTTTTTCTCGCTCTTCTAAATCCTGGAGATAAAATACTAGGAATGGATCTATCTGCTGGTGGGCACCTCACCCACGGTCATCCACTCAACCTTTCTGGAAAATGGTTTGATATTTGCTCTTATGGCGTTGATCCAGAAACCCATCTCATCAATTATGACACCCTTCGAGACATCGCGAAAAAAGAAAAACCAAAGCTCATTATTGCTGGATTTTCTGCTTACACGCGCGCTTTAGACTACAAAAAATTCCGTGAAATCGCAGACGAAGTAGGCGCTTATTTAATGGCAGACATGGCACACATTGCAGGGCTTGTTGCAGCAGGCCTCCATGAAAGCCCTCTCCCCTATGCAGATTTTGTCACAACAACAACCCACAAAACATTAAGAGGCCCAAGAGGCGGTCTCATTCTCAGCAATAATAAAGACTTGTTCAAAAAATTAAATTCAAGTGTTTTCCCAGGTCTTCAAGGCGGGCCGCTGATGCATGTCATTGCCGGAAAATCTGTTGCGTTTAAGCTCGCTCTCGAAGACTCTTTCAAAACGTATATGACTGCTGTTGTCGAAAATGCAAAAGCACTTGGCAACTCTTTATCTCAACAAAACATTCACCTGGTCACAGGAGGAACAGACAATCACATGCTTCTTTTAGACCTAAGATCTCTTGATGTCACAGGAAATATCGCAGAAAAAACGTTGGAAGCCATTGGACTCATCACCAATAAAAATACCATTCCATTTGATCCTCAACCTCCCATGATCACATCTGGTTTGCGCATTGGAACACCTTCTGTCACAACCCGTGGATTTTCCATTCCTGAGATGCAAAAAATTGCCACACTTATCTCAGATGTGTTGATTACTTTGTCTAAACAAAAAGAGCTTCCCTCTTCTCAAACACAAGAGCTGCTTAAAGAAGTCAAAACACTTGGCGCCTCTTTCCCTTATTATCAATTTTAAAAGAGGATTAAATGCGCTGTCCATTTTGTGGTTTTAAAGACACACAAGTTAAAGACTCCAGACCCAATGAAGAAGATACGCTCATCCGGCGCAGACGCCTCTGCCCAGAATGTGGCTCACGCTTCACAACACTAGAACGCGTTCAGCTTTGCTCTGTCACTGTTGTAAAAACCAGCGGAGATAAAGAACCCTTTGATAGAGAAAAGCTCTCTCGATCTATTTACACCGCTGTACGAAAGCGTCACATGAAAACAGACCAAATCGAGCGTGTCATCAATAGTATTATCCGAAAAATCGAAATGTTTGGAGAGGCTGAAATTTCAACCCAAACCATTGGTGAATATGTTTTGGACTCTCTTAAAGAACTCGATGAAGTTGCTTACATCCGCTTTGCTTCAGTTTATAAAGATTTCTCAAACGTTGAAGACTTCGCATCATTAATCACACACCTAAAAGAAAACCAAGACCTGGATCGTTAAGAGCCTTTTTTCTTTCTGAGGAAGATAACAAGCTTTCAAACACTTATCCCTCCTCAAACCAATATAGGGTTACATAAGAAAAACCCTCGCAGAGCAACGCCACTGCAAGGGTTTTAATTTTATCTTCTTCAAAAAAGCCTAGCTTTTCTTTTCTAAAAGGACTTCCGCAAAAGTAGGTGTAATGCCTTTTTTTCCCATACCAGACACCTCTTCTTCTGGATAAAAATGCCCCCAAGGAATCTCTCTGTTTTCTGAATATCCAATGAAATAACCAGTCATGTTAGGTGAAAAAGAATCCTCAAAAAGCCTAGACAAATAACTTGGCTTAGAATAAGTCATATGTCCCTGAAGTGCTATTACATATTTAGAAGAAAGCCCTAGAGTCTCTGCCTGAGTAAAATAGCGAGAGTTGTCCCATAACGCACCTACCCAATTTGCTAAATTCGCGTTCTTAAGCCTACTTCAAACTCTTTTAAAGCTTCAGACACATCATCTCCTTGAGTGATACGTGCTCTTTTAAAATCAAGAGAAGAACAAGAAAGAGGAGCAGCTGTAAAACCCTCATCACTCACAAAGCTTGCAACTATTGAGCGCCCTTTAAAAAAAATGGTTCGGTTAAAAGAAACAAGATCATTTTCTTTAGCTACTTCCTGCAAAACCTGTTTTGTTTCATCATCAAAATTTTCAGCCGCACACATCTGTCTCATATCTGACGCCTGAAAAGTCAAATTCATTAAAGCATTTTCGTTGGTAATAACCTTAACGCCTGCAACAAACTTCTCAGTCTCTTCTGCTGTAAAGAAGTGTAAAAGATTCCGCGCAACAACCATATCAAAGCGTTCATTCTCTTCTTTATATTTTTCTAAAAGATCAAAACAACTACCTGGCCTAATAAGCATTTTCTTGTGAAATCTTTTAGGAAGAGTTAATAATTTTGTTAAAGCACTTCTTATGGCCGCTTTACTTAAATCATTTAAAACAACTTCCTTTGCTCCAGCCATGGTAAACAAAAGAGAAATATCTCCAGAAGCACCACCAAACTCAACAATTCTCTTATCTTTGCAATTTTTTAACATCTCAAAAAGAGTTTCAGGGGAACACGCAAACTTAAAACCAAACGAAGCAGTACCTTTTTCATCTTCTACTGGTTGCCGATCCACTTCGTAAATACGATCTAATACGGCACCCGCGCTTTTCTGACAATCCTCAGGGAAAAGTTCTAATAACTGTTCTTTTTCCACCACAGCACTGAGGCTAAAGGCAAAAAAAGACAAAACGATAAATAAATATTTCATTTTTACTTCCTATATTTTTTTACTTATGTATACATTATTTTTTTTATTCAAAAAACATCATAACAACCACTTAAACGCTCAAAAACAGCACTATCATTAAAAGAAATAATACCTCTGCCTAGGAAGTAGAAAACTTATCTTCTTTTCCCAAGCAGGTCAGACGCACTCTCACAAATTATCTTTGATCCAAGAACTCACACGTTTCACAAGGCTTTTCTTCCCTGCGCGGTGGCCTTTGGGCTTTAACAACGCCGCATAAAGAAGGCCAGCAGATGTTGCAAAAGCAGGCCCTTCAATAAAGGAGGCTGTTCCAACAACATTTAAAGGACGCCCCAACCTCAAAGGCCGTTCCAACAACCTGTTGCCCAATTCCCTCATGCCGGGCAGCTGGCAACTTCCTCCTGTCAGGACATATCGACGGCCTGCTGTATTTTCCAAGTTTTGTGCCATTACTTTTTGCTTCACTAAGAAAAAAATTTCCTGCACACGGTAATAGATGACTTCCATTAACTCTGACTTTTGAATGGTTTTGGAGGCCCCGTCTTTTGCCGTGTTTAATGTAATGGTTTCCTGCCGATCTGCTGGGGAAATAATCAACCCGCCATACAAGTTTTTCAACCGCTCTGCCAAGGGAACAGGAATTTGAAAAGCCGCTGCAATATCGTGTGTAATGTGCCTTCCTCCAATGGGAATCACATCATTAAACACGCACAGTCCCTGATGAAAAAGCGCCACAGTTGTAAGCTCTGCCCCAACATCCACAACAGTCACGCCTTGTATGCGCTCATCCTTTGATGTTGTTCCCAAACCAGATGCAAACCCTGTATGGAAAACACCATCAATTCCAAGGTGGCACCGTTTAAAAACTAGCTTTAACCGTTTTAAGAAAGCCCGTTTAGCTGTTACAACGTGTAAAATTCCTTTTAAGACTTTCCCCTCCATTCCAAGAGGAGAATGAATATTTTTATGCCCATCCAAAGAAAGAGAAAGTTCCTGAGAAAAAATCACATCAAAGTCCCGTTCCGGAGATAAAGTTGCTTCAACATCCAACAAGGCATTCAAGTGGTTTTCGTCCACAAGGTGCCCTTCTACATTTTGCTGCATGCGCACCCATTCCGACAGAACTTCTGTGTTTGAAATATTCACATAAACGGATTTAACAGATTCACCAAATGTCTGTTCAGCTTGGCTCACCACTTTTAAAATCGCGTTCTCCAAGGCATCGTCTTCGTGAATAAAGCCTTTAGGTAGCTCTGCACATGCTGTTTGGCTTGCACTTAAAATCTCTAACTTTTTGCCACTTGTATCAAACCGCCCAATAGCACACACAATCTTACTGGTTCCTAAATCAACCACAGCTTGAGGACTACGCGAATATGTTTCAGAAGAAGGAATCATGCTTATACTATTTTATTATTTCTTCACCGTTACTTTATCAGGAAGACGCAAATCAATCACGCGAAACCGATCAAGTGCTTTGTGTTTGCGATCATAACGCTTTAATTTTTCAATGCTTTTTTCCACATCCATCTCTGGAAATTCAATTCGTTTCTTATTTTTCAACACCACAGACCAACGTCGCTGGCTAATATACTGTGCAAACTGAAAGTCATTCCATAAACGCGGAAATGTTTGAAGCTGCATCAAAAAAGATTTGGCTTTCTTCAAAGCCCCTTTACCAATCACTTTCGGTAAATGGGCATACTGTTCTGGATTTGAGACCTTGAGCTCTGTCTCATCTTGAGAAATAAGCGACAGCTTACCCCCTTGCTGCCAAAGCGCTAAAGGCTGAAATTCCGTTAATCGAATAATAATTAAATCTGGTAAATGTCGTTCAACCTGCACCTCTTTTACCCAGGGCAATGTTAAAAGCTTTTCATGCACGTCTTGAATAGAAAAAGACAAAATAGGATCGCCCACACGAACACCTGCTTTTTCAAGAAGCTCTTGCTTGTTTGTTTGAGAGCGTCCTTCCAAAAGAACTTCTTCTATTTTGAAGCCACTTTCTTTTTGAAACATTTTTGTGGAATTTATAAAAGAATCAACCCTTTGAAATAAGGTGTCTGAAAACACCAAAAAGAGGGTCAAAAGTGCCAAAAACAGGCCTGAAAACGCCAAAATTCGCCTCCAAAACCCCTTTTTTTGGCCTCTTTTTACTCTTTTTTGAACGTTTTTTTTGTTTTGAAAAAATCTCATTTTTTATTTTCTTCAGTAAATTCAGGGTGTTGCTGCATATTTCCAAGACGCTTAATTTCCCATTTTAATAAGATATTTTGCGTTTTTAGCACCCGTCGACGCACCTCTTCAACCAATGTTTCTATGTCATAAGCCTTTGCTTTTCCTGTATTTAAGAGGAAGTTACAATGCTTTTCAGACACCTGAGCACCTCCAAAACGAAGCCCGCGACACCCCGCCATGTCTATCGCTTTCCACGCACTTATTTCCTTAGGATTCTTAAAAGTGCTTCCACCTGTTTGGCCTTTAGTTGGCTGTGAGTCTGCCCGAGCGGCCATAATCTCATCTATCTGTTTTTGGCATTTTTCTGGATCTCCTGGCCGCGTTTTAAACGTTGCCTCCACAACAATATCATCGTCTTTTAAGTTGCTTTTTCGGTACTCAAAACCAAGCTCACCCGGCGTTTTATGCACACAGTCCCCTTGGCGATTTACCACTAAACAACTCTCCAAAACATCCTTAATTTCTGTGCCATACGCCCCTGCATTCATCTTAACAGCTCCCCCAATAGTCCCCGGAATACCTGATAAAAACGCCAAACCATCCATCCCTTTTTCTGCTGCCATCAAAGCCACAGTGCGATCCAAAGCACCAGCGCCGGCTCGAATTGTATCACCTTCCACTGTTATTTCATTAAACCCTTTTCCAAGCTTTACCACAACCCCTTCAATGCCACCGTCTCGCACCAACACATTCGACCCAACCCCTAAAGGCAAAACCGAAAAAGACGCAGGACATGACTTCATAAACTGCTGTAAATCCTCAATATTTTCTGGTCGAAAGATCACATCCGCTGGGCCGCCCACACGAAACCACACCATGGAAGAAAGCGGCACATTAAATCGATAACGCCCTTGAACAGTAGGAAGCTTTAAATTGGTCATCTCTACTCTCCAAAAAGACTCGGCACCGTAGCAGCCCACTTGGTAATATCTCCTGCCCCTAAAAACAAAACGATATCTCCATCACCTGCCACCCTTTGAAGAGCTTTGGCTAACGCAGCCTGGTCTTTCACAAGCTCACACTTTTCAGACTGCTGTTTTTTAAACTCTTCAACAACAGTCTCTTCAGTCACGCGCCCCTGACACTCCTCTCCAGCCGCATAAACAGGTGTTACAAACAAATAATCACAAAGAGATAAAGCTGACACAAACTCTTGAAAAAGAGCTTCTAACCGGCTATATCGGTGCGGTTGAAACACGCCAATAACCTTTTGATTGGTCAGCCCTCTTGCTGCTTCTAACACCGCTTTAACTTCAGTTGGATGATGAGCATAGTCGTCAATAAAACGCACACCTTTAAAAGTACCCACATCCGTAAAACGCCGCTGTACGCCTTGATAATTCAACAAAGCTTCCTTAAGCCGCATTAGAGAAATCCCCATGTTCAGCCCTACACTTAATGCTGCCAAAGTGTTTAAAACATTATGTTTACCATGCAAAGGAACAAATACATCTTTAATTTCAGAAGGCCCCTCTTTAAAGCGTTCTGAATCTAAGGCGACATCAAAGAAAACACCTTGGGCTGTTTCTCTAATATTCAAAGCCCGCACAGCTGCATTAGGGTGCAAGCCATACGTAAAAATACGCACATCTTTAAGCGCTAATGCTAGCTCTCGAACAACCGGATGGTCATAACATAAAACAGAAAATCCATAGAACGCCACCCGT
>CAYGMA010000001.1:14625-20928 GCA_964351045.1 uncultured Holosporaceae bacterium
CCGTTCCACAAAAGATTTAAAACACCCTTTTAAGGATTCAAAATCCCCATAATGATTCAAATGCTCTGGATCAATATTTGTCACAACGGCAACAGTTGCAGGTACTCGCACAAATGTTCCATCCGACTCATCTGCTTCAACAACCATCCAATCCCCAGTGCCGATTTCAACGTTAGATCCAGAAGTGTTAATAATCCCTCCATTGATAATGGTAGGAGACAGGTCTTTCATCACATGACCAATCAAAGACGTTGTCGTTGTTTTTCCATGGGTTCCAGACACGGCTACCGTCAAATAAAACCGCATCAGCTCAGACAACATTTCAGCTCGAGAAACCACAGGAATCCCTTGTCTCACTGCTTCTTGAATTTCAGGATTCTCTGGAGAAACCGCTGTCGAGTGAACCACCACGCTTATATCTGAATCAATATTGCCCGCTTTGTGTCCAAAAAGAACACGAATGCCTTTTTTTTCTAGCCGCTGCGTATTAGTATTTTCTTTTAAATCACTCCCTTGCACTTGATATCCCAAATGATTCAAAACATCAGCGATACCACTCATGCCAATACCAGCAATACCAATAATATGAATTTTTTTAATTTTAAGAGGCGCGATAGAAATCATAAAGCCTCCTCTTTTTCTTGACCTAATGCCTCACAAATCGCCTTACAAAAACGTTCGGCAGAATGCAATTGCCGCGTTTTCAAAGCACTCTCATGCATACGTTTTAATAAATGCGGGTACATTAAAAGCGAAACAAGTGTTTTAGAAAGCCTTTCAGCCGTTAATTCTTTTTGTTCAAAAAACATCCCTGCCCCAGCTTCTTGAAATGCTTGTGCGTTATAATACTGATGGTTATCTTTAGACGTAGGGAGGGGAATAAGCACGCCTGGGCGACCCATCATTAATAATTCAAAAACAGTACTAGATCCAGCTCGTCCAATAACTAAGTGACTCTTTTTCATCAATTCTGGAATGTTTTGAAAATACTCATTCAAAGTAAAAGAAATACCATGCTGTTTATACAATGATTCAATAAATAGCTGGTTTTCAGAACGTGCCTGCTGCGTTACAACAAGTCGCTTCTTCACATTTTCCGGTAACGCCGCCAAAGCCTCAGAAACCGTAAAATCAAAGTAACGCGCTCCTTGGCTTCCTGCCATAATCATCACATGAAGAGGACCCTCTTCTGTTGGCAGGATATACTCATTCTTTGCTTCTTCGGAGAAGCTCTTTCGCACAGGATTTCCAACAAAAACCGTTTTATATAGATCTTTTGGGGCAATATCTTTTGTGCCTGAAAAAGCCGCACCAACAAAAAGAGCCGAACGCGCCGCAAAACGATTAACTTGACCAAGCACGGCATTTTGCTCATGCAAAACTAAAGGCATCCCACGAATCATAGCAGCCACGACCATAGGCGCAGAGGCATACCCTCCAAACCCAATAATCAAATCTGGCTTGAAAGAAAAAATAAAGCGCACAGCTGAAAAAAAAGACCCTACAAGCTGAGAGAAAAATAAAAACTTCCCCCACACACCTGGCTGACGTTTTAAAAGGGGCAAGGAACACAATAGATAAGAAGCATCAACCCCTTCAACTAATTTGTCTGTTCGACGATCATAAGAAAGAGCAACTTCTGCCCCTGAGTTCTTTAAAATTTCCGCCACAGCAAGAGCCGGAGAAACGTGACCTCCAGAGCCACCAGTTGCTAAAAGAATCTTTTTTCCTTTTAAACATTCCATCTTTACTTGGCTCATTTTTTTATCGCAACTTTACTTTTGTTAAACAGAGAATGATTCCCATGCCAATAGATACCCCAATAAGCGAAGAGCCCCCATAACTAATAAATGGAAGCGTCATTCCTTTTGTGGGGATCAAACTCAAAGTTGAGGAAATGTTAATCACCATCTGAATGGCATATTGCATGATTATGCCTGTTAGCGCAAGCTTTTGAAACAATGACTTCTCATAAATAATATAAAAAAAACTCCGAAAGAAAATAAAACAAAATACAGATATAATAACCAACCCTAAAACCAACCCAAATTCTTCAATCGCCACAGCAAAAACAAAGTCTGCATGGGCATCTGGTAAAAACAATTTGTAATACCCTTCTCCTGGCCCTTTTCCAAAAAATCCACCATTTTTCACACACTCTAATGATTGCTGAATTTGATAAAGGTCTGCCTGCTGAGCTAACCCTAAAAACCGATCAATTCGGCTGGCCACATGATCGAATAAATAATAAATGATCACAACGCCAGAAATTCCCACACCAAGAAGTAATAAAACCCACAACAAGGGTAGCCCTGATAAAAAAATTTGAATTGCCCAAACCGACCCAACAACAAACGTCATTCCAAAATCTGGCTGCAGCATAATTAAAAACAAAAGAATTACTGTAAGCCCTGCTGAGAACCCCCACGTCTTTAATTGATTATCAAACCAATTTCGAGACAAAATCCAAGCCGAAACCACGCAATAAAAAGGCTTCAAAAATTCTGTCACTTGAATGGAAAAAAAAGAAATTTGAATCCATCTCACAGCCCCCTTAATTTCATTGCCTATAAAGGGCGTTAAAATAAGAAGGATAAAGCTTATAAGAAAACCCGCCCAACACCAGAGCCGCATCTGCCTGACAGAAAGAAGAGAAAAGAAAAACAATGTCAACACTGCAGGAATCACATAAATTAGGTGTCGATAGACAAAGAAATAAGGGTTCGCTCCAATACGTTTTGCCACCACAGGGCTAGAAGAAAAACTCAAAAAAATCCCAATAGCTAGAAGAAACAAAGATGAAAATAAGAGCCCTCTATCAACAGTCCACCACCATTGCCCAATCAAACTTTTATCTGTTCTCGAAAAAGCTTTTGTCATTTAAGTTTCCTTTTTCTTACCCTGCATAATCTGTTGCACTTTTTTTGAGAAAAGCTCTCCTCGCTGTTCATAGCTTTTAAATTGATCATAAGAAGAACAACACGGAGACAAAAGAATAGTTCCCTTCTCTCTCCTTGTCTGTGCATCTTGAACAGCCTGATCAAGAGCCTCAAACAAATCGCTCGTTTTTTTTGCTCTCAGCCCATGCGCCTGACCATAGTGATAAAAAACACCTGCATCCTGCCCAAAACAATAAAGCGCCCGAATTTTTTCATGATAGGGAGACAACATTTTTTCCTCAATCATCTCTTCCTTAAAGATCCCTCCCACTAACCAATAGATTGAATCAAAACGTTCCAGTGCTTTTAAAGCTGCTGCAACAGTTGTTGCTTTGCTATCATTCACAAATACAATTTCTTCTGTTTCATAAACAACTTGCTGCCGATGAGGAAGACTCTTAAAGTCTTGCAAGCTTGCCACAAACTCTTGCCAGGTAAGATCAACCCTGTTTTTCAAAACACACCAGACACTCAGCACGTTTTTCACATTATAGGCTCCTTTAAGAGTTGCTGGTAAAAAGCTATCTTCTTGCCCATTCTGCTCTTCACTTAAACAGCTATTGAGCCCTTTAATATCTTGTCTATTTTGAATGATCTTCTCTGTGTAAGGTGTTGTTTCTGAAACAAGCTTCACACCATTGCTTTTCACTAAATCAAAAATATGCATCTTTGCCATTACATAATCAGCCATAGACGGATGATGATCTAAATGGTTCTGCGTGATGTTTAAAATGACAGCTGCATCCAATGCTTTTTCTTGCATAAGAGATAGTTGAAAAGAAGAAAGTTCCAACACATAAATATCAGCTTCTTTCAATTCAAACACAGGACGGCCAATATTTCCACCAGCCACCGCAGAATATCCAAGCTTTTTCAGCACATGTTCCATTAAAGAAACAACAGTTGATTTTCCATTAGTTCCAGTAACACCAATAATTTTTTTTTCTTTGTTCAATTTCAAGAATAAGTCCACATCGCAGCAGCAATAAGTTCCAGCTTTTTCTGCATGCATACGGATGCTATTATCTGGCTTCGCACTAGGGGCTAAAACAAGTGTATCTTCCCTCTTAAAAACATGTGTCTCCAAATTCAAAAAAGACCATCCAGGGAATTGATTAGCTATTTTTTGGCGTATCTCTTCTTTATCATCCCACACATAAAATGGAATGCCCTGAACTTCAAGAAAGCGCCCTAAAGCACAATTCGAAACCCCAAGCCCATATAAATAAATTTGTGAATTCTCAAAAACATTTGTCATGAGCTAACGAATTTTTAGAGAGGCCAGAGAAATCACTGCCAAAACAATAGAAATAATCCAAAAACGAATCACAATAGCAGGCTCAGACCATCCTTTTTTTTCAAAATGATGGTGAAGTGGGGCCATCAGAAAAATCCGTTTTCCTCCCGTCCACTTAAAGTAACCCACTTGAATAATAACGGATAAGGCTTCTATCACAAAAAGCCCCCCAACAATAACAAGCATTATTTCCTGCTTAATGATAACGCTCACCATGCCCAAAGCCCCTCCCAAAGAAAGCGATCCAGTATCGCCCATAAAGACCATGGCAGGCGGCGCATTAAACCAAAGAAACCCTAGTCCTGCGCCAACCAACGCACCACAAAAAACAGTTAATTCTCCTGCTCCTTGAACGTGGGGCACCTGAAGGTATTGAGAAAAAATGCTATTCCCAGAAATATATGAAAACAAGGCAAACGAAAGAGCTGCTATGATCACAGGCCCAATAGCCAATCCATCTAAACCATCTGTTAAATTTACGGCATTAGAACTAGAAACCAAAACCAACATACCAAATGGAATAAAAAACACTCCCAAATCCAGAACAAAACTTTTCAAAAAAGGAAAACAAAGCGTCGGCTCACAAAGTGCTTTTTTACTGAAATACAAAAACGCAATCGCACAAAAAGAAATAAGCAGCTGCAAAGAAAACTTTGTAAGAGATGAAATACCGTGGCTATTTTGCCGTTTTACTTTTGTAAAATCATCCCAAAATCCCAGAAGACCACACCCAAGGGTCACAAAGATGACCACCCAAACATAAACATTACTTAAATCCGTCCACAGAAAACTACTGATTAAAAGAGAGATTAAAATTAATACTCCGCCCATGGTTGGTGTTCCTTGCTTCTCAACAATATGAGATAAAGGGCCATCATCTCGAATGGGTTGCCCGGTTTTTTGCTTACGTTTCATAAATCGAATAAAGCGCCCCCCAAACAACAAACAAATGAAAAGAGACGTCATAAAAGAAGCCCCTGTTCGAAAGGTTAAATACTTAAACAAGTTAAACCCAAACCACCAATCAGACGCATGATGCGCAAATAAATTATATAACATAATGTCCCTAACTTAATTCTGTGCTCTTTAATTGAGTCACAATATAACCCATGTTTGTAGCATTTGATCCTTTTACCAAAACAAGGTCCCCTTCTTTTATATTTTTTTGCACAAAAGGAAAAAGCTTTTGACTCGTTTCAGCCCAATGCCCTTTTAATCGTTCAGGCAACTTTTCAAAAAGTTTTTGGCTAAATTTTCCACAACAAAAAACCAGATCAATTCCAGCTTGTTCAATGATAGGAGCAAGTTTTAAATGCCAAAACGTTGACGCATCCTCATCCCCCAACTCAGTAATGTCTCCAAAAACAAGAATCTTTCGTCCTATGCAAGGCATAAGCGCCACACGCTCTAACGCTGCTTTTGTTGAGCAAGAACTGGCATTATAACTGTCATCTACCAGCGTTACGGTCTGTTTTTGACCCACTTCATTTTTGAAACAAACATCGTAAGTTTCTCCTCTTCCTGGCAAAGCTTTAAACGTTTCAAGAGCGCTAAGACCTGGCTGAAGAGGTAACTCTAATGCATTCAAAACAGCTGCAACAGAAAGCGTATTTTTCTGAAAGTGCTCCCCAAGCTCCCTCATTTTTAAAGGATAAGACTGTCCTTCACACACAACGTATGCGTCCTCTCCTCTCTTTTCTTTATACACTGTTGCTGCCCTATCTTTTTCAGAAAAAGTTTTTAACTGAGTATGACCAGAGTCAAAAAAGATGGACTTTAACGTTTCTATATAAGGCGTTTCCATTCCTAAAGCACCCATTCCAGATTTCCTCAATCCTAAAAAGATTTGCCCCTTCTCTTTCGCAATCAGCTCCACATCTTGGGAAGGGAAAAAACCAATATGATTTTCAGCAATGGTTGTAATCAATGCAATATCTGGCTGAATCAGACTTGCTGTTGGAAATATTTGCCCTGGGGCATTCATACCAACTTCAAAAACAGCATAGTCAACATCAACAGAACATCTGCATAAATCAATACTAACCCCCTCAAGCGTATTATAACTTT
>CAYGMA010000001.1:21001-34276 GCA_964351045.1 uncultured Holosporaceae bacterium
GGTAAAAACAGACCCATACTCCTGCAATGCATGAGCAATCATATGCCGTGTTGTTGTTTTTCCCACACTTCCTGTTATGGCAATGACTTTTGCTTTGTGCAAACGCTCTCGATTAAAAGCAGCCGCCTGAATCAACGCTTGCAGTGTATCTTCAACAACAATAAAATTTTTCTCTGATCCTTTAAACTCTTCATCTAAATGATCAACAACCGCAACTACTGCTCCTTTTTCAAATGCTTGATTAATAAACCGATGGCCATCTGTTGTTTCGCCTTTTAAAGCAAAAAATATATCCCCAGGCTGCACCATTCCCGTATGTAACGCGGCTCCCGTTGCCTGAAACCCTGGCCCAAAAAACTGACCATCCGTTGCATCACAAAGTGTTTTTTCAGTCCAACGCACCATTATTTTTCTTTCTCTAAAATTTCTTGTACAACAAGGCGGTCATTAAATGGAAATACCTGACCTTCAACTGTCTGGCCTTCTTCATGCCCTTTTCCAGCTATCAATAACACATCTCCCGGCTGAAGCTGTTCTATTGCCCAAGAAATAGCCTCTCGACGCCCACCAATCTCACGTCCCTTAGGACACGCATCTAAAATAGCCTGACGAATAAGCCCTGGCTGTTCAAATCTGGGGTTATCATCTGTCACCACAATCATATCTGCATACTGTTCTGCAACTTCTCCCATAAGAGATCTCTTCTTCGTATCTCGATTTCCGCCACATCCAAAAACCACACAAACACGGCCCTGCGCATGCTGGCGCAATGCCACTAAAGCAACCTGTAAGGCATCTGGTGTGTGTGCAAAATCAACATAAATCCCCGCTTGGTTTAAGCTCCCCACTTTTTCCATCCGTCCTGGAACAGGCTGAAGTTTATCCATATTCTGAATCAACGTTTCAATAATTCTGTGTCTTTCAACTTGAGGATATGTTGCGCTAACAATGCCCATCGCACAAAGAACGTTCATCACCTGAAACCGACCCACCAATGGAACAACAAACTGATAATGCACATCAAAAATATCAGCAGATACTTTTTGCCCCGCCTCAACAGACTCAATGTATTTTAAATTAAAGTGCTGGCCGCTTTTCCCAAATGAAAAAATTTGATGCACGCCACAGGCAATTTCCAGTTGATTAAATTCAGACGTATCTGCATTCAAAACCGCAATTCCATCTTGCGCTAAATGCTCGGAAAAAAGAAGAGCTTTTGATTGAAAATAGTGCTTAAAAGTTTTGTGATAATCCAGATGATCTTGGGTTAAATTCGTAAATCCTGCTGCTTGGAAAAAAAGCCCCCCTAAACGATGCTGATCCAATCCGTGACTTGATGCCTCCAGGGCTATATGGGTCACTTTATTTTTTGCCAACTGATTCAAAGTCTTTCTTAAATCTATAGGATCCATTGTTGTAAGGCCGGCCTGTCCCATTTCGCCTTCCTGCCGAACACCAAGCGTCCCAATAGAAGCAGATTTTTCCCCTAAAACACCCCAAAATTGTCGAACAAACTCAACAACCGATGTTTTACCATTGGTTCCAGTTACCGCAACCAGCTTGGGTGGAAGAGCTGGATAAAAAAGCCCTGCTAACTTTCCTACATATCGGCGCGGCTCCTCAACTCCTAGAAAACGCACACCTGGAAAAGAGGAAAAAAGCTCCTGACACACTTCAGAACGCGCCAAAATTGTTGAAGCACCTCTTTCAATGGCCTCAGAAATATAGTCTTCCCCATTACAAGCTTGCCCTTTCAGAGCAATAAAGAGCCCGCCTTTTGCCACCTGCTTCGAATTTGAGGTGATGTTTGATAAATAAGTTGAATTTAAATCTAATGCCTTGGCCGAAAAAAGAGAAAACGTTTCATCTTCTTTGAGTATTCCTAAAACCTCATCCAAACGCGTGTTTTTGTCCATCATATTCAACTTTCACATACATGGCTTTTTTTATCACGTCGGCTCCTTCATCAACAGGTAAAACTTTCAATATTGGCCCCGCTCGTTTAATTATATTTCCCGCAATAGGTGCTGCTGTCCATCCCCCAGTAGAAAATCCAAAAGTCTCCTTTGTTCCTTTAGGGGAATCAAGCGTAACCACCAAAATATAGCGGGGCTTATCGATAGGAAAAATAGCAGAGACTGTACCCAAGTGGTTTTTCTTGTCGTAACTTCCATTCAAACTTTTATTTGCAGAGCCTGTTTTTCCTCCTACCATATAGCCATTCACCCGCGCCCTACGCCCTGTTCCTTTTTGGGCAGATAAATATAAAAGCTTTTTAAGATGATCAGATGTTTTTTTTGAAAGAACTTGACGCTCTATTCTAGAAGGATTGCCTTTTAGAAGCGTTGGAGAAACCATTTTTCCATCGTTAACCATCGCTGCCATAGAGCGCATAAAATGCAATGGGGTTGTTGCAACGCCGTATCCATAAGAAGAGGTCATCGCGCGTGATTCACTCCACTGCCCTCCGATCACGGGTGAGGCAACTTCTCCATATTCAAAGCCAACAATGGGCTCAAATAAGCCTACTTTTTCATAAAAAGCTTTCAATTCATCTTTGCCAATTTCTTGAAGCATTTTTATGACACCAATATTAGAAGAGTACATAAAAATCTCAGGAACAGAGAGCCAACGGTTTTTACCTCTGTAATCCCGTACCGTAAATTTCCCAATTTTTACAGGCTTCGTTGCATCAAACCCATCTGTCATAGCCACTTTTCCTGACTCCAACGCCGCTCCAACGATAAACACTTTAAAAACAGAACCCAGCTCATAAACGCCTTGGGTTGCCATATTAAAAAAGGACCGCGTATCTTTTTCTGAGATCTCATTTGGGTCAAAATCAGGAAGAGATACCATAGATAAAACCTCTCCTGTTTGAACATCCATCATCATAGCTGTGCCGCCTAATGCACTAAATTTCTCAACCCCTTTTTTCAACTCTTCATGCACAATACTTTGAACACGCATATCAATAGAAAGTTCTAGCGGCGCCCCTTGTCCCGTTAGCTTTTTATCAAAAAACCGCTCAACACCAGAGCCGCCTTGCATATCAATGGTCGTGACCCCTAATAAATGACTTGTTTGAGCTCCATGAATATAAACCCGTTTTTCAGAGCGCTGGTTATAAAGCCCGGGCAAGCCCAGAGCTAAAAAGCGCTGCTGATCTTGCGGGGTCACGTTTCGTTTAATCCAAATAAATTTCTTTTTAGAAGAAAGTTTTTTTGTGAGTGATTTAGCGTTCAAACCTGGAAAAACTTTTAAAAGCTTTTTTACCGTTTGGTGAACATTTTGAATTTCTTGAGGGTTAGCATAAATAGAGCCCATCATCAAATTTGTTGCTAATAAGGCCCCGTGCCGATCCACAATATTTCTACGTGTAACAAGTGCTTCAACGGCATGTTGATTTTGAGAAAACGCTTCTTTTTGTGGATAGGTTAGACCCACAAGCTGCCATAAAATAGCTAATAAAACAAACGCTAACAGAGAAAACAGCACACACAACCGTGCAGTCAAAAAATCTCCTAAAAAAGAAAATCTTTTTGATGCGCCAAACTGTTGTTGTGATGCTGCAATCAAACTCAATTAGCCAGCCCCTCCTTTAGCTTTTGGTTTATACGCCAAAAGAATGCGAGGGCCTTTTTCCTCTGTCTCTAATTGCTTCCAAGAAGCCAACTGAGTCAAACGCACAGGCTTCATTGTTAAAACTTTTTCATTTAATTTCTTCAACCGATCAGGCGCATTTAAATAAGACCATTCCGCATTTAAAACATGCATCGATTGAGAAAGCGCTAAAACTTCTTGATTTAAATGCGTCAACTCGTTCTGAATAGAACGCACGCGATAATTTGTATTGTAAAGCGTGGCGCCAATAACAAAAATTGCAGTAGTTGCCGTGTATGAAAACAGCCTTAAGTGTTTATTTTTTAATTGTATCATCATCCCCTCTCCTAAATTTTATTTTTATGTTTTATGCATAATGCCCCACCTTAACCGCGCCGATCGTGCACGGGGGTTTCCAAAAATCTCTTCTTCCGTTGCCTTAATTGCCCCTTTACGAAGCAGTTCAAAGTAAGTAGAGCGCCCTTTTTGGCAAGTCTCAGGCATATATCGAGACTGTTGAGAGTCAAATTCTTGCGTCCCTCTAAAAAACTGTTTCACAAGACGATCTTCTAAAGAGTGAAAACTCACCACAACCAGACGTCCCAAATCCGCTAAAACAGACATACTTTGATCCAAAATATTCTTAAGCTGGCTCAACTCTTGATTCACGTAAATTCGAAGCGCCTGAAATGTACGCGTTGCTGGATGAATTTTTCCGACACCTTTTACAGGAAAAAGCCCTGCGATCAAATCAGCCAAATCTGTTGTGGTTTTAAAGGGCTTCTCATCACGGCGGTGCACAATTTTACGCGCGATCACCCTCGATTTTTTTTCTTCTCCAAATTGCCAAATGATATTTGCTAACTCTTCTTCATCCATATCATTCACAACATCTGCAGCACTCAATCCTTTTTGACTCATACGCATATCAAGCGGTCCATCTAAACGAAATGAGAATCCCCGTTCTGCTTGGTCTAACTGAGGAGATGAAACGCCTAAATCTAAAACCAACCCATCAATAGACGTAATAGAAAGTTCAGCCAATTTTTCTGTCAGCTGCTCAAAAGGAGCCAAAACAAACTCAAAGCGATCTCCAAATTCTTGTTTGAATTGATCCGCTGCAGGTTGAGCTGCCGGATCTTGATCAAATGCAATAACCCGACAATCCGCGCTTTCCAAAAGCCCTCGGGTATATCCCCCTAGACCAAAAGTACCATCCACATAAATTGCGCCAGAGCGGGGCGACATCGCATAAAGAACTTCATTTAACATAACAGGAACATGCTGAGCAGAAGCATCAGCTGCTCCGTTACTCCCTTTTTTCCCCTTAAACTTGACCATTCTTTATGCCTTTACTCTCTTTTAGGCTGGAGCTTTAATGTCGCCCCACGCTCACGCAATCGTTTCCGCGCTTCTTCTTGATGCGCTTTAAATGCTTGCGGCTCCCAAATTTGAAATGTTGCCCCTCGTCCAACAAATGAGGCGGCGTCTTTTATGCCTGCAAAAGCTCTCAACTCTTCCGGCACAAGAACACGCCCATCCCCATCAAAAGAAAGTTGAAATGAATCGGCAAACAGTGTTGCCGTCAAATCATCTTGATCTTCAGAAAATAAATCCAACTGGTCCACGCTCTCACTAAGAAGAGTCATACGATCAATGCCGCACCCTTCTAAAGCAGGCAATCGATAGGATTTAAACAAAACCACCCCCTGAAAGGATTGCCCAACCAAAGCCGAACGAAAGCTTGAGGGCACAGAAACCCGGCCTTTCTGGTCAACTTTATTTGTAAACGTCGATAAAAATAACGACACGGCTCATCCTTCAATAGTGCATATTTCCTTCTTTTTATGGTATAGCATGGTTTTATATGGGATTCAATGGGATTAAATCCCTTTTTAAGAAAGAAAAAAGTATAGAATTCTTAAAAATTAAGAAAAAATAGACATTTACTAGTAAAAATAAATTTTAGAAAATGCTTAAAAATCTTGCCCTACAATGTACAAAAACGCCTAACAAAAGGTTTTCTTTTAATGTTTACAAAACTTTCTGCTAAAAAAATCCTTGTTTTTCTTGTCATTTTCATGATCCTAAAAACCGCTCAGGCAGATATTTACACCACCCCTTTTGAGCGCTTAAAAGAAATAACTTATATCTCGTACCCTGAATACTTTAACTTACCCTCATTAACCTTATTATCAGAAGAGCAAGAAGCCGAATTGCTTTTACATATTCAAGTTCTGTCAAGAGATACCGCCCTACGAAATGAATGCATTAAATCCTTTCTAGAGACTCCATCAAAAAACACTGCGAAGCTTTTCATCTACGCCATCATCTCTATGATAACCGACTACCAAAAAGGAGAATTTTATAATCTCATTACAGAATGTTTTATGCACCCAATCATTGTCCCTCTTGGAGAAAACCAAATCCTCGTTGGAATTGTAAACTCCCGTGGTGCCTATAGCGAGAATCACACCTTTTTTAAACTAGTTCAAAAAACTAACTCTTACAAAATCACTCCCTACGCATTAAAAGATCATAAGTCTAAAAATTGGGGCAATACTCCAGGCCCAGGCAACTTTAGTATTGAAAAAAGGGAAGATACGTTTGTGTTAGAGTACGCAGATCGGCACTCCTCGGTTGAAGCAGGAACTGAAGTTGAATTTATTCTGCATTAAGTAAAACATAAAAACTGTTAGGAATCGAAGCTTAACGTAATCTTAAATTTCACGCCTGCTGTTTTCTCTTAAAAATCAAAAGAACAACCAGTGCTAGCCCCTCAGCAACTAGCCCGGTCACAACTCCTTCAATCCACCATGCTCCGAAATGAGATGGGTGAACAATAATGTCAGAAACAGTTGTCAATATAGCTGTCATAAATGCAGCAAGTCACAGGCTTAAATAGGTTTTTTATAATAAAAGTAGCAGAAACATAACAAAAAGCTGTAAGAGCGCCCACCTTCCCAGCCATTTTTAAATGCCCCATGGTTAAACTACAAAAATCCCCTTGAACCATAACCGCCGAACATGAAAGCATCGATTCAATAAAGGGCGCAAAAAACTGCTTTATCCTCAAAATTAATGCAATCATTTCTTAGCCTCTCAATCACAGTACAATTATTAAAACTAGTTTTTCAAACCAAAATGGTTTAGAGTTTTATTCTAGGGAGGCACCACTATGCTTGAAAAAATTATTTTTTCTCTAACGAATATTCTGTGCGTTTTGGTTTATTTTTCTTATTTCTACAAAATATGGAAAAACAAAGCATTCCCCCATGTTATTTCATGGGGCATCTGGCTTTCTACCTGTGTATTAACGTTTTTTGGCCAAATTGCAGAAAACGGAGGACTTGGCGCCTACATCACATTACAACAAGGATTTATTTGCTTAGTTGTTATCCTTCTTGGGCTAAAAAATTTCCATAAAGAACACATTACAAAAAAAGATATTGCAACTTTATTTCTCTGTTTTCTAGGAGGCCTAGCATGGGTCATAACAAATGATGGTTATTACACGATTCTAATTAATACAGGCATTTGCGTTACTGCTTTCATTCCTACCTATGCAAAAAATTATAGAAATCCCCATAGCAGCCCTTTGTATCTTTACCTTTTTTGGTGCACTAATAATACCGTTGCACTTTTTTTGCTAGAAGAAAGAAATATAGAAACAGTTATTTTTCCTGCAGCACTTCTTATCACCACCACAGCCATGGTTCTCATGATACTTTTTAAAAGATATCAATTAAAATTCACCGCCCCCAAACAAGTATATTCTTCCTAAATTTTTAAATTTAGTTGACTTGTGATATTCTAAAAACAATAAAGAAGGAAACAGGGGTGACAGAATACCTTATCCTTACAGTATTAACTGCCTTTAACACGTACGTTTACTTCCATTATATTTCTAATACTTGGAAAAACAAGTGCGCCCCCCATATTTTTTCATGGGGCATTTGGTTTCTCACAAACACTCTCACTTTTTTTGCTCAACTAGCTGAAGGCGGTGGACTTGGAGCCTTTGTCACTCTTCAATCAAGTGTGATTTGCCTATTTGTCCTTTTTGCAAGTATAAAAAATTTTCATTCCCAAACAATTTACAAAAAAGATTGGATTGCGCTGATCCTATGCTTCATAGGTCTTCTTACCTGGATAGCCACAAATGATCCTCTTTTTTCAGTCTTACTAAATACAGGAATTTGCCTCACATCCTTTATACCAACAGTCATAAGAGCTTATAAAGAACCACAAAATGACAAACTCTACGTTTATGTTTTTTTGTTTTTTGCCTGCTCAACTGGCTTTTTTCTTTTAGAAGAAAAAACGCTAGAGACCGCTTTATTCCCCATTGCAAAAACGGTCGCAAGCGCAACAACCTTCATAATACTCGCCTACAGAAAAATATCTCTAAGAAAAAAATTCTTCACCTCAGAAGAAAGTTCTCAAGAATACACTTATTCACATTAAAGATCGGTATCTTTTTACGTGTCTGTTATGTTCCTTTAAGGTTCGAGAAAAGCGATGCCCTCCTTTTCCATCACTCACAAAATAAAGAGCTTGGGAGCTTGCTGGCCTTAAAACCGCCTCTAAAGAGCTTAGCCCTGGCGCACAAATAGGCCCTGGAGGAAGCCCTTGGTTGGTGTAAGTATTATAAGGGCTCTTTTGCTTTAAGTCTTCCCGCATTAAAGAACGATTTAAAGCTCCTTTTCCCTGACTCACTGCATAAACAACTGTAGGATCTGCTTGAAGGGGAATTCCCTTTTTCAACCGGTTCAAAAATACCCGTGCAATCAGCGGACGCTCCTCATCCAACGCCGTCTCTTTTTCAACAATAGACGCCAAAATCACCACATCCTGAAAAGACTTCAGTGGCGCTGGTAAAGGCCGTTTTTTTAAATCAGCGTGAATTTCAAAAGAACGTTTTTTCATTTCATTCAAAACGGTTTTCAACTCAACCGGTGGGTGGAAATGATAACTTTCTGGAAACAAGCCCCCTTCTTGTAAGCTTTCCTCTTCTGCACTACACGCCAAAACACCTTCCTGCTTTTTCAACAAATCTATGGTTTGAACAACGGTCAACCCCTCCGGGACTGTAATAACCGCCATCAAGCTTTCACCAGACACAATTTTTTGAAGAATTTGATAGGCCGAATCCCCTTTAGAAAACTGATAATGCCCCGCCTTTAATGACTGCGCCTGCCCCATAAGTCGTGCAAAAAACCGAAAAGAAAATGCAGAAGAGATAAGATGCTCTTTTTCTAAACACCGCGCAACCTGCCAAGCAGAGTCATTTTTTTGAATTACAAATTCTTGCGGCGTAAAAGAAAGTGTTCTGACAAAAAGGGAGTAATAAAAAAGTGTAAGAAAGGTTAAAAAAAAGAAGCCAGAAAGAAAAAACAAAATCACCCGTTTTTTCATAAAACTCCAACTTCCCTTTAAAGATTAAGTTGCAAGAGGAAACATATCCTCATTTTTTTATGCTGGTTTTTTGAAAACCACAGTTGCATTTGTTCCGCCAAACCCAAAAGAGTTTGACATAGCCACAGAAACCTTACGTTCTTTTGCTTGAAGCGGAACCAAATCAACCCCTTCCGCTTCAGGGATAGGATTATCAAGGTTTAATGTTGGGGGAACCACCTGATCTCGCAAACTTAAAATGGTAAAAATAGATTCAACACCACCAGCTGCCCCCAGCAAATGACCAATGGCCGACTTAGTTGAAGACATGGAAAATGGAGCATCTTTAAACAACGTTTTAACCCCTGTGATTTCAGGAGCATCTCCTAAAGGCGTTGAGGTTCCATGAGCATTAATATAATCCACATCCTGAGGATTTATTTTTGCATGGCGCAACGCAGATGTCATGGCACGCACACCACCATTCCCATCAGGCGCTGTTGCTGTCGCATGATAGGCATCTCCAGAAAGACCATAACCAGCAACTTCAGCAATGATGTTTGCTCCTCGTTTTAACGCATGCTCTCGCTCTTCCAAAATCAAAATTCCACTGCCTTCGCCCATAACAAAGCCACAGTGATCTTGATCCCAAGGGCGAGACCCACGTTGGGGATCATCATTATATTTTGTTGCCAATGCACGCAACGCTGCAAACCCAGCAATACCAAGAGGACAAATAGATGTTTCTGCTCCACCAGCAACCATCACATCTGCATCTCCAAACATAATGAGGCGTGCTGCATCCCCAATGGCATGAGCACTTGTTGCACAGGCAGTAACCACTGAATGATTTGGTCCTTTAAATCCATGCCTCATAGAAACCTGCCCTGAAGCTAGGTTAATAAGGCACGACGGAATAAAGAAAGGACTCACACGACGTGGCCCCTTTTCATGAAGGGTTACAGCCGTTTGCGCAATACGATCCAAACCGCCAATACCAGCACCAATCATAACGCCTGTGCGCTCTAAACTTTCTTCATCTGTTGGATGCCATCCAGCTGAATCAAGCGCTTCCTGAGACGCGGCCAAGGCCATGACGATAAACTCATCCATCATGGCACGATCACGGGCAGGAGCAACTAAATCTGGATTATAGAACCCTTTTTCAAGAGCATCTTCAGCATCAGAACGAGGCACTTGCCCCGCAATCTGACAGCTGTAAGCTGACGCGTCAAAGTAGTCAATAGACTGAAGGCCTGATTCCGCATTTAGGAGCTTCTTACGGGTTTTTTCAACCCCAACCGCTAGGGGACTTACCATCCCCAATCCTGTGACAACAACGCGTCTCATAATTCGATGCCTTAAAATTATTTTCCGTTGGCTTCAAGATACGTGATTGCATCTTTTACTGTGCGAATTTTCTCTGCATCTTCATCAGAAATTTCACAGTTAAACTCTTGTTCAAAAGCCATAACCAACTCAACAATGTAAATGCTGTCAGCATTTAAATCTTCTTGGAAGCTTGACTCTTCCTTAATTGTGCCTTTTTCAACCTGCAAAGTTTTAGCAACAATATCAATTACTCTATCACGAATATCGCTCATATCTTAAAGTCCTCTTATCTAGTTTATAAAATACTCTCTGTTGGTACCATACTCATTAAAAATTGGCTAGCCTAAAAATTCTTAGCAGATCTATTTCACCCTGCAACTTAAAAACTAAAGGCTACCCTCTTTTCAAATCAAACCATTACCATTCCACCATTTATGTGAAGGGTTTGCCCCGTCACATAAGATGCTTCATCGCTAGCGAGATACAACACACCATGCGCAATGTCTTGAGCAGCGCCCATCTTTTTAGCTGGAATACCTTCTAGCAATTTTTCTTTTTGTTGATCTGGCAATACAGCCGTCATCTCTGTTGCAATAAAGCCTGGCGCTACCACATTCACTGTAATATTCCGAGAAGCCAGCTCTTGTGCCAATGATTTACTTTGCCCAATCAACCCTGCTTTTGCAGAGCAATAGTTCACCTGACCAGGGTTTCGTGTCACAACAACAATGGAAGAAATATTAATAATCCGCCCTGATTTATTGCGAATCATTGGCATAATACACGCCTGCGCAAGCAAGAAAGGTACTTTCAAATTCACAGCAATCACATCATCAAAATCACTTTCTTTCATCCGCATAGAAAGGCCATCTTTAGTAATCCCCGCATTGTTCACCAAAATATCTATGCCGCCCATCAGATCAATTGCTTTTGGCACAACGTCTTTCACCTGCTCTGCATCCGATAAGTCTGCAACCAGCGGATAAAAAGAATCCGCTCCAAGCTCATCTCTAAGCTCATTCAGCTTTTCTTGTCGGCGTCCTGTTCCTGTCACAATAGCGCCTTGTTTTGCAAAAACACGACAAATTTCTGCCCCAATGCCACCAGTTGCCCCAGTAACTAAAACTTTCTTTCCTGTTAAATCAAACATTTTATCCTCCTAAGTTATTCTGAAAAATAGGCCTGCATAGACGGCACATCAAAAATATTGGCACTCTGAATTCCTGGGGCAATTCGGCCCACAAGACCTGTTAATACTTTCCCAGAACCAACCTCCAAACACATGCTCACACCTTGTTTTTCTGCATACTGGATAGATTCAGTCCATCGCACACGGCCACATACCTGATCTACAAGATTTTTCTTTAAAGCCTCTGGGCTCATTTCAGAAGTCGCTGTAATGTTGCAAATCACAGGAATGCTTGGCTTTTCAAAAACCTCCTGCCCAATAGCACTTTCCATGGCAGCTGCAGCAGGCTCCATCAAAGGCGAATGGAACGGCGCACTCACAGGTAACGGCAAACATCTCTTAGCCCCTTTATCCTTTGCAACTTGCATGGCCAAATCAATAGCTTCTGCATGCCCACTCAAAACAGCTTGCCCCGGGCAATTATCATTCGCTAAAGCGCACACTTTATTTGGCAGCTCATGCTTCACAACAGCCACAACACTCTCTGCCTGCTCTGGTGTTAACCCCAAAACGGCAATCATTTTTCCTCGTCCAACAGGCACAGCTTCCTGCATGGCACGTCCTCGGATTTTCAAAAGCTTTGCCGCTTGAGAAAGCGTAATCACACCTGTTGCTAAAAGCGCTGTGTACTCTCCTAAAGAATGCCCAGCTGCAAAGCTATAATCCGCCACATTAAATCCAAACTCTTCTTGCATTACCCGCAAAAACGCGGCACTCACACACATCAACGCAGGCTGCGTGTTTTCTGTTAAGTTGAGCGTTTCGGACGGCCCCTCAAAAATAATTTGGGTCAACGGGGTTTTCAAAACATCCTGCACTTCTTCGAAAACAAGCTTTGCACTTGGAAATGCGTCATACAATGCCTTACCCATCCCAACCGATTGGGATCCTTGGCCTGGAAAAACAAGTATTTTTTTCATCTATTCATTCCTTACCTCATGAAGATCTTCTACAGATAAAACAAATTTTTGTTAAGTTTTTTTTGACATTTTCATCATTTAAAAAGAAAATTAAAAGAAAAATGGATGATTTGAATGCGCTCTACCCTTAATTAGGCCAGCCTTAAAAAATAAGTTGAACCTTTCAAGTGATTGGGTATCATAATGTGTATACCCAATTTCAGGAGAGGCCTCCATGCGTTTCATCATCTCTATCTTTATTTTATGTAGCTTCCTTTGCCCGCATACTGGATCAGCTGTTCCTGGATTTTCGTCCGTCAAAAACTTCTTTTCACCCAACAGCCAATGTAAAAGCTTAAACACAATTCAAAACCTTTTTAGAGAAGCCAAACGCAAAAAATGCAAAAGCAAACAGTCCTGCACCACCTCCATCGCAGAAAAAGGCCGCTGTGCTCAAATCAGAAAATTACTTTGCAACCCTTATTGCTCCGCAAATATCGTTAAAAAGCTTAACAAAAGCGCTTTAGCCCGAAAGCAGTGGCTAGAAAAAATAGAACCTCTCTACAAAAACTATTTTGGCCATGCTTCCGGGTTCATTAACACGCAAGTGCGCAACCTAGAATGCAAAGGAGAAGGATGTGAACAAGGAACCACTCCAAAAGTTCGGTTATTCAGCACCCTCAAGAACGATAAAAAAGCCCGCATTTTTGTTCTTTCCCTTGATGGTGGAGGCATAAAAGGAATTATCTCATCCTACATTCTTCAAATAATTGAGAAAAAAATCAAAAAGCGACTTCAAGCTGCAGGGCGTATACAACAAGCACAAGCCTTTCAGCTTTCTGATGTGTTCACCTT
>CAYGMA010000002.1:0-27324 GCA_964351045.1 uncultured Holosporaceae bacterium
TAGAGCAATGGGTTCTGTTTCAGGGGGCGAAAAAAATCTATACGAATGCAGCCAAAGCTGCGATGGATTTTTACAAAAAACAGGGATACACAAACAGCGCATTTGACGATGAAAACCCCATGCCAAATACGACCCAAATGGGAAAGGATTTGGAGAGATGAGGCGTGCCTCGCGTTTTGGGGTGTGCAGCTTTTAGGAAACTTTGGGAGGTAAAAAAACGATCTTATAAGAGAATAATGAAGATGTCAGAAAAAGCTGAGACGTGTTCTGTTTTTCAGGATGACGTTTTCTCTGTTTTGTATTAAGGTGGGTTTTGAAAATTATATTATATAACATTCTATAAAGTGGTTAGGGTTATCATGCGTCAGTATCAGACATCTTTGTTTAAAATTTTTAGTTTCAGTTTGCTTTTTGTTTTGTGTCAGTGTTCGTTTGTTTCGATCATTGATGAGGAAGAAAAGGAAATTTCGAAAGGATCTAAAAAGTTCGATAAGTCTGTTTTTGAAATAAAAGAAACAGGGGAAACACCTGATTGGATGGAGATGAAAGGCGAAGGGATTTACAAGCTTGGTAAGCCTTATAAGGTTAATGGTGTTTGGCACTTCCCAAAACAAGATTCAAAGTATGATGAGATAGGGATTGCGTCTTGGTATGGCCCTGGCTTCCATCAAAAGATTACAGCAAATGGGGAATACTTTGATATGGATTTGGTAACAGCGGCTCATAAAACACTGCCTTTGCCGAGCGTTGTGCGGGTGACAAACTTGGAAAATGGCCGTTCTCTTTTGGTGCGGGTGAATGATCGAGGTCCTTTTGTGAATGATCGTATTATTGATTTATCTCGGAAAGCTGCGGAGCTTTTAGGGTTTATTGCAAAAGGAACTGCGAAAGTACGGGTTGAATTGATGCCAGAAGAAAGTATGGCGGTTGCGTCTTATGCACAAAACCAATTTGTGAGTAACACCCAGTTGCCATCTGCGGCTGCAGGAACTGTTTCTGTGACTGCGGATGAGGCGCCTGTGAAACAAGCAGAAGAACAGGGGCAGCCAGAGCAAGAAGTTTTGATTTTAGATCAATCTGAGAACAAATCGGCGCCGCAAACATTTGTTACAGAACCACAATCAAGTGATTTAGCGGGTGTTGTTTCTACGCTCACGAACACTGAGGGTGTTCAAGTGGTGAAATCTGAGCCTGCGCCAACAACGCAGACCGTTTCTACAGCGCCGTCTGCTGAAGATAAGGAAGCCATGCTTAATGCGTATGGGAAATCTTTTGTGCAGGTTGGGGCATTTGGTAACTTAGAAAATGCGAAGAAAATAGCACACATGTTGTCCTCTGTTGGGAAGGCGGTCATTGAGCCGTTGAACCGATTTGGCCAAACCATTTATCGGGTACGCTTTGGTCCTTATGATGATGTGGCTGAGGCGCAGAAAATTATGGATAAAATATTGGATGTTGGGCATGGAGATGTTCAAATCGTTGTTGAATAAAGAGGTGAAAGTGATGATGCGGTTGATGTTTTTTGTTCTTGTTTTTTTAGGTGTTTTAAACTTTGTGGTTCCCGTTCAGGCAGACCCTGCGCAGGAAAAAGTTTTAACAACTCTCCCTGTTCCCCAAAAAACAGAGACAGATCAAACGACTGCTTTTAAAAACCCTGTTCCAGACAATAGCCCGCTACTTCAAGGAGCGAAGCAAATTTTCTTGATTGCTCCTGAAACAGGGCGCGTTATTTTGGACAAGAATGGGGATGAAGTGATCACGCCTTCGTCTATGACAAAAATTGCAACGTTGATGTATTTGTTTGAGCAATTGAGCAAAGGGACGGTGAGCCTGGATGATAAGTTTCTTGTGAGTGTTAATGCGTGGCGGAACGATGAAGGTTCACGTATGTTCTTGGAGCCTAACTCTCGGGTGAGTGTGCTTGATTTGATTCGCGGTGTTGCTGTGCAATCTGGAAATGATGCAACAACTACAATTGCCGAAGGGCTTGCAGGAGATGAGCGTCAATTTGCGACACAAATGACAGAGATGCTCCATGATTTGGGTATTCGTAACACAAACTTTACAAATGCATCCGGGCTTCCTGAAAAAGATCACTATTCTACAGCGCGGGACTTGGCGTTGATGTCGATGCATTTGATTCGGTTGTATCCCCAATATTACCACCACTTTAGCGAGAAATGGTTTTCTCACAATAATATTCGCCAGATGAACCGCAATGCTTTGTTGGGGCGCCCTGGAACATTTGTTGATGGAATTAAAACAGGGCAAACAGAAGCCGGTGGCTTTGGTATTGCTGCTTCTGCCGTGAAAGATGGGTTGCGGCTTATTTTGGTTTTGAATGGCTGCAAAACAGACAAAGATCGCCTTATTACAGGGGAGAAAATCTTAAAGTGGGCCTTTAGAGATTATAAAAACTATACATTTTTTGAAGCGGGACATGTTTTGGCAGATGCAGATGTTTGGTTGGGCGCAGAAAAACAAGTGCCGTTGGTTGTGCCTGAGCGGGTGCGGTTGACGCTTTCGTCTCAAGAACGGAAAAAAATAACAGCGCATGTTTCTTATGATGGGCCTGTTGAGGCGCCTATTAAAGAAGGGCAAAAAGTTGGAGAGTTGATTCTTGAAGTGCCCGGAGGCAATAAATGGGTTTACCCAGTTGTTGCGGGGAAAACAGTGAATGAAGTGGGCTTCTTTGGGCGGGCGATTTCAGCACTGTATTATATTGCTTGGGGAGTTCCTCGGTAATGCAGTCTGCCAAGTTTATTTCGTTGGAAGGGGCAGATGGGGTTGGGAAATCAACCCATGCACGCTTTTTAGCAGAAGCTCTAGAAAAAAAAGGATACAAAACGCTTGTAACGCGTGAGCCTGGTGGAACAGACGGGGCTGAAAAAATTCGCGCTCTTTTGAAAGAAGGAGACGTGAATGCGTGGTTGCCCATGAGCGAGGTGTTGCTTTTATATGCTGCGCGGTATGATCATGTTGAAAAAGTGATTAAGCCTGCGTTGAAAGAAGGCATCTGGGTGATAAGCGATCGGTTTTCGGATTCAACTATTGCGTATCAGTGTTATGCCCATGACCTTCCAAAGGAGTCGGTGCAGAAAATACATGATGTGGCTCTTGCGGGTTTCTTGCCAGACTTAACACTCTTCCTTGATAATGATGCGGATCAGTCTTTCTCTCGGGTGGAAAAGCGGGTGGAGGAGCAGCAATGTGAGTCGGCCATGGATCGTGTTGAGCGGAGAGGGGTTGAGTTTCAAAAAAGGCTGGTTGACGGATACCGGGATATGGCTCGCACAGAATCACGCTTTCGGACAGTTGACGCGCGCCAGGAAAAAGCATTGGTGCATCAAGCGATTTGTGACTGGTGCAACCAAGCATTTGATCTTTCACTAGAGCCTGTGGAGGTTCCTAAAAAGGAAGCACCCTAAAATGAGCAGCCTTCCTCAACTCCATGCGCAAGAACATAGGCGGCTTTTAGAGGAATTTCTTGGGCTTTTTAACGATAAAAAACTCCATCATGCTTGGGTGATTCAAGGGGAAGACCTTCTGTCGGTTAAGCAGTTTGTTTCAACGTTAAGTCAGCGCCTTTTGGGGATAGATGAGGGGAGTGATTCAGAAGAAACGCCTCTTCATCCTGACTCTTTTTATATGGACGAAAATACATCTTCAACAGCGTCTGGAAAAATTTCTGTGGAAGATGTGCGGCGTGTGAACGCCTTTGCAATGAAATCCCCGTTGAAAGCCGCGGATAAAGTTATTTTTATCCACAATGCAAATTTGATGACGACTCAAGCTCAAAACGCCCTTTTAAAAACCTTGGAAGCGCCGCCTCAAGGGGTTTATTTCTTTCTAACTACATCCCACATATCTGGGTTGCTTCCGACCATTCAGTCACGGTGCCAACAGAAAAAAATCCCTTTATTGAGTTTTGAGGAATTTCAGGAAACGCTCGCACAGGATGAGAGGTATGGGGCGCTTAGCCCAGCAGAGCAACGAGGTGTTTATGACTTGGCTCAAGGCTCTTTGCTGCGTGGGTGCGCTGTTTTAGACAACGATGGATATGACGCGTATTTAACTTTTCTAAAGCAGTTATCTCCGCTCATTTCAGAAAAAAATTATGCGCCTATTTTAGCCCATCTTAATAAGGTTGTTGCGACACGAGATGAGGGGAAGCTTGCCTTGTTTGAAGAACAGCTGGTTCAAACATTGGTGTTTTTAAAAGCGGCGCATTTGGGGGAGCTTTCTTCTCAGTTTGATGGGGTGTTTGAGCCGTTGGTTGAAAAAACAAGTCTTGAGGCCGTTGCAACTTGTTATACTCGGGTGGTGGCTGGTTTGCGCGATGGACGCTTTTTAATGCTTGATGCTCGACAAACGCTGACAAATGTTTTAAGAGAATTTGAGACATTGGTGGTTTAAAGATGGATAAAGATACTTTTTATATTACGACGCCTATTTATTACGTGAATGATAAACCACATATTGGGCATGCGTATACAACGGTTTCCTGTGATGTTTTAGCGCGTTTTGCACGGCTTTCTGGCAAAGAAGTGATGTTCTTAACGGGGACAGATGAACATGGATTGAAAGTCCAGCAGTCAGCTGAAAAAGCAGGCATTGATCCGTGTGACTTTGTGAAGCCAGGTTCTGGGCGGTTTAAGGATTTATTCCACGCGTTGCATATTCAGTTTGATGATTTCATTCGTACAACAGAGCCTCGGCACCAACAAGCAGCACAAGCTGTTTGGAAGACCATTGCTGAAAAAGGGCAAATTTATTTGGGGTCTTACAGTGGATGGTATTCAGTTCAGGATGAATCTTACTTTACTGAAACAGAGTTGGTGGATGGTCGGGCACCGACGGGGGCTCCGGTGGAATGGTTGGAAGAAGAATCTTACTTTTTTAAGCTTTCAGAATTTCAAGAAAAACTTTTAGAGCATTATGAAAAGAACCCTGACTTTATTCAGCCAGCCTCTCGGCGGAATGAAGTGATTCGCTTTGTGGAATCTGGGCTGCGAGATTTGTCTGTTTCTCGGTGCAATTTTAACTGGGGCATTCCCGTTCCAGGAGATGAAAAACATGTGATGTATGTGTGGTTTGATGCACTTACAAACTATATTTCAGCTTTGGGATATCCAGATGAAGCGCATAAGTATAAAAAGTTTTGGCCTGCAACGGTGCATATGGTTGGAAAAGACATCTTGCGGTTTCATGCTGTTTATTGGCCAGCTATGTTGATGGCTGCTGGGTTGCCTCTTCCTGAAAAAGTTTATGCTCATGGGTTTTGGACGCGGGACGGGAAAAAGATGTCGAAGTCTTTAGGAAATGGAGTGGATCCTTATGAGTTGATTGAGGAATTTGGCGTGGATCAAACGCGTTTCTTTATGGCGCGTGAGGTTGTGTTTGGGCAGGATGGTGATTTCTCTCGAGAGAGCTTTATTCAATTGACCAATAGTCATCTGGCGAATGATTTGGGGAACTTAACCCAGCGTGTTTTGAGTATGATTCACAAAAACTGTGGAGCATGTTTGCCAAATTGTGGGGCTATTGAGCCAGAGGATGAACAGCTATTAACGCAAGCAGCGGGTTTGTTTGATTCTTTAACGCCGTTGCTTACAGAAACATATGAAATCCAAAAATATTGTGAAACCATTTGGAGCGTGATTCGGGCGGCGAATCAGTATGTGGATGCTCAAGCGCCTTGGGCTTTGCGAAAAACAGACACAGCACGTATGGAAACAGTGCTTTATGTGCTAGCGGAAACGTTGCGGTATGTGGGGATTTTGATTCAGCCTTTAATGCCAACGTCTGCGGCAAAGCTTTTGGATTTGCTCTCTATCCCTACGGATGAGCGGTCTTTTAAGTTTTTAACAGTTGAGCATGCATTGGTATCTGGTACGGCGGTTCCTAAACCGGAAGGACTTTTTCCTCGGTTTGTTGAGAAAGAAGGAGAGGCTTAAATGTTAGTCGATAGTCATTGTCATTTAAATTTTCCAGAGTTTTCACAAGATTTGCCAGGCACCTTGGCGCGGGCAAGAGATGTGGGCGTTTCAACTTTCCTAACGGTTAATACTCGGCTTTCTGAAACGAAAGACTTAATTGCCATTGCAGCGTCTGAGCCGGATGTATTTGCCACAGTTGGCGCGCATCCATGTGATGTTCATGAAACAGGGGCGCCAACAAAAGAGGAGTTGTTGGCCTTTACCCAACATCCAAAGGTGATTGGATTGGGTGAGACGGGGTTGGATTATTATTACGATACAACGCAAAAAGAGATGCAGCAAAAAAGTTTGCAGAACCATATAGAGGTGGCTCGGGAAACAGGGTTGCCATTGATTATTCATGCACGTGATGCGGAAGAGGATTTGATTCGTTTTTTAGAGCCTTTAAAAGACCTTGAAAATCCAGGCGTGATTCACTGTTTTACGGGAACGCGGGCGTTTGCCATGAAGATGTTGGAGTGTGGTTTTTTTATCTCTATTTCTGGGATTGTGACATTTAAAAAAGCGACAGAGCTGCAGGACATTGTGTTGGATATTCCGTTGGATCGGCTTTTGGTTGAAACGGATGCTCCTTATTTGGCGCCTGTTCCAAAACGGGGGAAACCGAATGAACCGGCGTATGTGCGTTATACAGCTGAAAAAGTGGCTGAGCTGAAAGGAGTTTCCTTGGAAACGGTGGCGCGTCATACCACAGATAACTTTTTTCGGCTTTTTTCAAAAGCTAGCCCTGAGGCCCCTGCATGAAACGCATAACTGTTTTAGGATGCGGACCTTCTCCTGGTGTGCCTCTGATCGGAAACAACTGGGGGAAATGCGATCCTCAGAATCCTAAAAACAGGCGGACGCGTTCTTCTATTTTGCTGGAAACTGAGGGCAAGAAATTGCTCATTGATTCCTCTCCAGATTTGCGGCAACAGCTTTTACGAGAAAACATAGATTGGATTGATGCTGTTTTATACACGCATGAGCATGCAGATCATTGCCATGGCATTAATGATTTGTTTTTTCTTGGACGATCTCGAGGGAAAAGCATTCCTGTGTATGCGGATCCGGGCACGTTAAAAGAATTGAAAAAAAGCTTTTATTACATGTTCCCTGCAAAAGAAAATGAGGGCGCTTATTATAAACCGTGTTTAGTGCCCCATGAGATTACAGGCGGAGAGGTGACGCTTTTTGACAAAATTGTTGTTCAACACTTTGAGCAAGATCATGGATTTAGCAAAACATATGGCTTTCGATTTGGAGAGTTTGCGTATTCAACGGATTTGACAGCACTTCCTGAGCATTCTTGGGCAGCTTTAGAAGGGGTGACAACGTGGATTGTTTCGGCGTTGCGGCTGGAGCCTCACGAAACTCATGCGCATTTAGATCTGGCGCTTTCTTGGATTGAACGCTTGAAGCCTAAGCAGGCGTTTCTAACGCACTTGGGGACGGAACTAGATTATGACACCATAAGCAAACAATTGCCGGAAAATGTGCATCTTTGCTATGATGGACTTAAAATTGATCTTGAATAGGGGGGTGAAGAAATGCGGTTTTTAGGGTTCCTGGTTTTTTTTGTTTTCGCTGCTGGGATGAGAGTGGAAGCAGAAGATGATGCTGTTTCTGTTGTTTCTCAGGAAGACGTGGAGGATGGATAAGGTGATGGGTATGACTATGAGGAAAAGGTAGAAGAAAGCCAAGGAGAAAGCACTGAAGCGTCTCAAAAAGAGGGGGAGACTCCTCAAGAGCACAAAGTGAATGGTCTTTTATCTTTAGAGGGCCCTCAAGCAAAAGAGGCGGTGAGTTCTCAGGATTTGGTTTCGGCTTCTTTGCTTGAAAAAGGGAAGGGGCTGGAGGATGACTTGAAAGCGCCTCAGGCTTCTTCAGATACAGAGGATATTGATGCGGCGTTGAAAGAGAAAGAAATTTCTTTTGATTCAGGAGAGGATCGGCCCTTGTTTTTAGATGTGGCTGCTGGAAGCCGCGTTGCTTTGGACGCCCAAGATAAAGAAGATATACGGCTGAGAGAAAAACAGCGACAAGAGGCTGTTTTGCCAGCTCATTATGAGCAGTTGGATGCGGCGCCTGAGGATAGTAGGTTTGGGCAGTTGAAACCAGTTGTTGATAAGCCTTTTTTTTCAGAAAGAGGGCCTAACTCATTGCCTCGAGATAAGTTTGGCCGGGTGAAATCAGCAAAAATAGGCTGACTTCCAACTGAGCGTAGGCGGGAGCCATGAATTGTGAGTTGAGCGGGGTTAGTTCACAGGACGTAGTGCTTGGGAAAAATGAGGGGTTTCGCGCTTTTATGGCTACGTCCTGGGATCAAGTCCCAGGACGTAGAGAGAATAAGCTAGGGAGTGCAGAAGAAAAGATAGCTTTTTATGAAAAGATGTTGTTAAAAAACTAGACATTTATTTCAAATATTTCTAAAGAAGAAGCATAAAGGATTGTGGAATAATGAAGTCTCTTTTATCTAAATCAAGTCGGTTTGCTCTTCTTTACTGGTTTGTTGCTGCGTGTTTTTACTTTTATCAATATGTTTTACGTGTGTCTGGTGGTCTTTTAACAGACACGTTGATGCAGGATTTTGGTATTACAGCCTCGGCGGTTGGGACTGTCTTGAGCGTTGCAAGCTTTTCATATGTGTTTATGCAAATCCCAGCAGGGGCAACAACCGATTACTTTGGTGTTAAATGGGTTTTTCCTGTGGCCTGCTTTCTGTGTGGACTGGGGTGTTACCTTTTTGTGGCCTCCGAAGGCATGACGCTTCTGTTAATTGCGCGGGCTTTAATTGGCGTTGGTGCTGCTTATGCTTTTATCTGTGCGACAAAAATTATCTCTTTATATTTTGATGGAAAGATGTTGCCCGCCATGGTGTCTTGGACGATCCTAATAGGATCGAGTGGCGGGTTGATTGGCGCTGGGCCACTTGCTTCTGCAATGGAAGACTTTGGCTGGCGCACAAGCTTGTTTTATGTGGCGCTTTTTGGTTTTCTTTTAGGAGGTCTTAGCTTTGCGTTGGGGTGGAAATCAACGGCACGCCAAAAGAAAGCAGCACAAAAAGAAAAGAATCGACTTTTAGAAGGGCTTGCCTATTGCATGAAAACGCCTCAAGTTTTGATTGTGTGCGCGTGGGGCTTTTGCATTTATATGCCTCTGTGTGTGTTTGCAGATACGTGGGGCGTTCCGTATTTGATGCAGGCTACAAATTGTACAAAAAACATTGCGGCTCAACATGTTTCGTTGATTTACTTGGGCCTTATAGTTGGGTGTCCTCTTTTTGGATGGCTTGGAAGCAAGTTTAGTCGGTATGACATTATTTTTTCTGTTTCTTCCTTTTTCCTGATTATTCTTTTTTATTTGGTTTTCTGGCAGATCTCTCTGGTTTCTTTCATGCTGGAAGCACTTATGGTGTTGATTGGGTTTTTCATTAGTGTCCAGTTGCTGATGTTTCCAGCGGCCGTGCGCCATGTGCCTGTGCATTTTACAGCCTCTACAGTGGGGTTGGTGAATACGGCAACCATGATTAGTGGAGCCATTTTTCAAAAGCTTGTGGGAGCTGGCGTTGATTGGCTGTGGGATGGCTCTTATTATGAGGGAGTGCCTCGCTATGGCACACAATGCTACCAAATCCCCTTAACTGTGATTGTCTTTTTTATGGTGTGTGCTTTTTTGATTTCTTTGTTTATTCGAGATAAAAAATCAAAATAAAAGAAAACACACAGTAAATTAACATTAATTTAACCAACTTTTCCTTGCGTTAGCGCTTTTTTTTAGCTAATTATGCCTAATATTTAAGCAAACTAGAAAAATGAAGCCCATTCAAATTGGATCGATAACCATTGATAATCCGGTGATTTTAGCGCCCATGTCGGGTGTGACGGATTTGCCATATCGTCGGTTGGTGAAAGAGAGCGGTGTTGGGCTGGTTGTTTCTGAGATGATTGCTAGTGCGGCTATGGTACGTGAAACACGTCAATCTTTGTTGATGGCGAAAAGCGAGCCTGAGCAATATCCAATGGCGGTTCAGCTTGCTGGATGTGATCCTGAAATTATGGCAGAGGCAGCTAAGTTGAATGTGGATCGTGGGGCGGAAATTATTGATATTAATATGGGCTGCCCCGTTAAAAAAGTTGTGAATGGATTTGCTGGTTCTGCGTTGATGAAAGATGAAGCGCATGCGGCTAAAATTCTTGAAGCCACTGTGAAGGCGGTTAACGTTCCTGTGACATTAAAAATGAGAACAGGATGGAATGCAGAAAACCGAAATGCGCCGCAGTTGGCGAAGATTGCTGAAGACTTAGGTATTCAGATGATCACAGTCCATGGAAGAACCCGAGCACAGCTTTATAATGGATCTGCGGATTGGGCGTTTGTTCGCAACGTGAAGGAAGCGGTTTCTATTCCTGTGATTGTGAATGGAGATATAAAATCTCCAGAGGATGCACAAATGGCTTTAGAGCTTTCTGGAGCTGATGGCATTATGGTTGGGCGTGCGACTTATGGGCGTCCGTGGCTCTTATCCCAATTGAGCACGTTTTTGATGGAGGGAAAACGTGTTGAAGAGCCCTCTTTAGAAACACGTATTTCTGTGATGCAGCGACATATGGAAGATATGATGCAACATTATGGAGAACAAACGGCAGTGAAGTTGGTGAGAAAGCATTTGGGATGGTACAGCAAAGGATTGCCGTGCTCTGCTGATTTTCGACTCGCTGTGAACACGTCTCAAACGTACGAGGGGATTAAAAACCTTATACAGTCTTTTTTCTACCCTCACATTAACAAAGAAATTTATGCTGCATAAAGGATTTTAAAACAGAATGAAAAAAGAAACAGTTTCCATCTCTTTGCCAAAAGAATTCACTGAAAATGGAATTGGACATTTGGTCACGGCTTATTTAGATGGTTTTGTTATGAATCATCCCAACTTTTGTGAAATGGGAAACTTACATCGCATTATTGTGGATGAGGTTGAAAAGGCAGTGATTATCAAAGTTTTAGAAAAAACAAATGGAAATCAGTCTAAGGCGGCTCAAATTTTAGGGGTTAACCGAAACACCTTGCGAAAAAAACTCCTTGCACATAAAATTGCGTAACAACTAAGTTTTGCGTGTGGCTACTTCTTCTTTATCAGACATTTACGGAAAGTCGTTTTTTGGGAGATGGTTTGTTCTCTTTGCCTTGTGTCTTGTTGCTGTTTTAGGAGCGGTTACGTACTACTTTTTTTTGACATTGGATATGTCTCAGACGGCACAGCCCTCTAAAGCTATTAACACAATTTTAGTGGTGGATAGCGCTGTTTTATTGGTGCTTTCTGGTATTATTATCTTTAGAATCATTCAAGTGTGGCTGCGCTTTCGCAGGAAGGTAAGTGAGGCTCGGCTTCATTTCAAAATTATGCTGCTTTTTGGAATTGTCTCTATTGTGCCGGCAATTGTGATGATGGCGTTTTCCACGCTCTTTTTTCATTATGGAATGCAATCTTGGTTTAACGATAAAGTGCAAGGAGCACTGAATGAGTCTTTGAGTGTTGCGCGTTCGTATCTTAAAGAGCATGAACAGATTATGGAGCGTGATACACTTATTTTGGCGAAAGATTTGAGCAATAACCCAGACGTTTTTGAGTTGCCTAAAGCAGAACGCAATCACCGTTTTAACTTTATGGCTTCAACCATTCGAGGGATGCGTGAAGCAGTTGTATTTAATCAGGAAAATAAAATTATCGCGCGGTCAGATTTAACCTTTGCCATTGGGTTTGAGTATATTCCTCAGAAAATTTTTGATCAGGTTAAAAATGCATCTCCTGAAACACGTGTCGTTATTTTGCGGAGTGAGTCAGACGATCGACTAAGGGCGTTGGTGAAAATTAATACGCCGGAGCCGTTGTATTTATATGTTGGGCGGTTTGTGGATCCAAAGGTTCTAACGTTTCTTCATGAAGCAGAACATAACGTTGAAGACTATGGTAAACTTGCTGTTTCTAGGCTGCAGTTTGAAGTGACATTCACATTGGTTTTTGTGGTTGTGTCTTTGCTTGTTTTATTAACCGCGATTCTCTTTGGGCTGCGGTTTGCGAATCGGTTGCTTTTGCCGTTGGAAGAGCTTTCGATGGCAGCGCAACGTATGGCGTCGGGAGACTTAACAGCGCGTGTTGAAGAGAATAAAAAAGGGGATGAGATTAACGCGCTTAAAAGAACCTTTAATAAAATGGCCAGTCAAATTGAAAATCAACGGCACGATCTTTTAAGCGTGAATGAGGAGTTGATAGATCGGCGTCACTTTATTGAATCGGTTTTATCAAACATTTCTTCAGCCGTTATTAATGTGAACGCTAAGAAACAGATCTTGTTTGCCAATGAATCGTCTAAGAAAATTTTCAACAAAGACTTAACGAAATCTTTAGGGCAATCCTTGGTTAAAGTTGCTCCCTTTTTTAGGGATATTTTAACCGGAGAAAAGCCGCCATTGAAATCGCTTCATAGAAAGGTTTTGATTGAGGGAAAAGAGCATATTCTCTCTATTAAGATTTTAGAAGATATTGAAGAGGGACATATAGAAGGATATTTTATTACCGTTGAAGATGTGACAGAACTTCTCTCTGTTCAGAAGAAAGCGGCTTGGGCGGATGTGGCGCGCCAAATTGCCCATGAAATTAAGAACCCTTTGACGCCTATACAGCTTGCGACAGAACGGCTTAAGAAAAAATTTATTGGGCAAATCGACTCTGGGAAGGAGCAGTTCTCAGATTATATTGAGACGATCATGCGGTATGTTCAGCAAATCCAGAGCCTTATTAATGCGTTTAGTGATTTTGCTCGTATGCCTACCCCTAAAATGGAAAAGGTTGATTTCTTCTCCCTTGTGCATAAGGCGCTGAGTTTGCAGAAAACAGCGTATCCTTCTATTGAGTTTAAGGAGGAAAAACAGGATGAACAAGCTGTGTTTATCTTTGTCGATTCAAACCTTATTGTGCAGGCTTTAACAAATATTTTAAAGAATGCGATTGAGGCGGTGATGGATCAGAAGAACCCAATGATTACGGTTTCTTCCTGGGTGGAGGATAAACAATGCATTGTGCGTGTTTCTGATAATGGACCTGGGTTTCCTGAAAACATTGACGCTGAAGACCTTTTTGATCCCTATATTACGTATAGTAAAGAGGGGACAGGTTTAGGGCTTGGAATTGTTCGAAATATTATTGAAAACCACAACGGCCAGGTGCGCTTGGTTCAGAAAAAAGGAAAAGGGGCTGTTGTTGAGATTGTTTTACCGATCTTGGATAAGAAGTCATAGAAAAATAGGGGGGTGTGATGAAAGCGAAAATTCTTGTTGTTGATGATCAAGCTGATATCAGAACCCTTTTAGGGGAGTTCTTAGAAGACGAGGGATACACTGTTTTGGTTGCGTCAGATGGTCAGGAGGCTTTGAAGCTCATTGAGTATGAACAGCCAGGCATTGTTCTTTTGGATATTTGGCTCAATGACAAGCGGTTTGATGGTATTGCCATTTTAGACATTATCCGCGAGAAATTTCCGGATGTTGTGACGATCATGATGAGTGGCCATGGAACCATTGAAACCGCTATTGCGACGTTAAAAAAAGGAGCGTTTGATTTTATTGAGAAACCGTTCCAAAGTGAGCGGCTTTCTAGCATGCTTGAAAAAGCAAAACAAGTAATTGATCTGCGCAAGGAGCTTTCTCTGTTAAAGGGGAAGGTTGAACATCAAAGTGATTTTATTGGCTCTTCTAAAAGTACAGAAGCTGTGCGAAAAGAGCTCTTAAAACTAGCTCATACAAATGCACGGGTGATGTTGGTTGGGCCTTCAGGTGTTGGTAAAACCCAGGCAGCGCGATTTATTCATGTGAACTCTGAGCGCGCCAAGATGCCTTTTGTGGAAGTTGATTGTGCAGTTTTAGATGACAAAACTTTTTCAGAAGCTTTTTTTGGGGCTGAGGCAGAAAGCGCTGAAGGATACCCCGTTGTGAAAGTGGGGCTTTTAGAGCAAGCTAATAAAGGAACATTGGTTTTAGAAAATGTTCAAGATTTGCCGAAAGCTGTTTCTTCAAAATTGGCACATGTGTTGCACTCAAAAAAATTTCAACGCATTGGTGGCGAGCGTTCTTATGATATTGATGTTCGGTTTTTATCAACACTCGTTCCTCTTTCAAAGGTGGGCACTCAACCGTCTCACCAAATTCGGGAAGATCTTTATCACCGACTGGCTGTTGCATCCATTGAGATCCCTCCTTTGTCTAACCGGGTGGATGATATTATGGATCTTGTGCGTTACTTTTATGAGGTGTTTTCAGGCAAAAGCAAGGTGATTGTTTCACAAGAAGCCAAGTTTATTTTGATGAACTATAGCTGGCCCGGAAATGTGAGGCAGTTAAAAAATGTGGTTGAATGGATATCCATTGTTTTAAAAGAGGGAGGAACTGAAATTCTTCCTAAATATTTACCTCGAGACTTGAAAGAACCTTCTGAAAATAGCCCTGCTCAAGAGGGTGGGGATTTATTTTTAGGTCCTTTAAAAGAAGCCCGTGAGCGGTTTGAAAAAGCGTATATCGAATTTCATTTGCACTGTTCTCAAGGAAATATCAAAAAAACAGCAGAAGAAATTGGTATGGAAAGAACGGCGTTGCACAGAAAAATTAAAAACTTAGGACTGGACAGCTTAGACGGTTCTTAGAGAAAGATCTTCACGTTTTGTCTGGCTGGACCCTGGGGTTAAGCCCCAGGGCGTAGAGAGAGTTTGCAGCGTGGAGCAAAGCTTTATAAAATAAATAGCGTGGCGTGGAAGAAAATGATAGTTTCTGTAAGAAGTTATTGAGAGTTTCCTGCCCAGAACAAGGGCGTATTTATTGTATTAATCAGTATTTTTAAAGAGCTTTTATGAAATTTGTTTATATAAATGGATCTTATTACCCTAAGAACTTAGCGGCCCTTTCTGTTGATGATCGTGGCGTTGTTTTTGGTGATGCTCTTTATGAATCTGTTACGGTGCATGATGGAAAGCTTATTGATTTTTTAGCGCATTTAGATCGATTGTATGATGCGATGGAAGCACTCCACATGAGGCCTTTTTTGAAAAGGAACGTGCTGTCTATTCCTATTCTGGAGCTTTATCGACGGGATAAAATTAAAAATGGCTTGCTGTATATGCAGGTGTCTCGGGGGATTTATCCAAGGTCTCATCCTTTTCCTAAGCAGAAGAAAAAAGGGTCGTTGTTTATGTATTTTAAATCAGCTCCGACCCTTGTGCCAAACCGGCACATTAAAATGTTTGCTCAAGAAGATGTGCGCTCTTCTTATTGTTCGATTAAGTCAACAGCTTTACTTCCAAATATTCTTGCAAAGCAAAAAGCAATTGAGCTGGGAGGGGATGAGGTGTTGTTTAAACGTGGGGATGAGTTAATAGAGGGGGCGTCTTGCAACTTCTTCTTGGTGCAGGGTGGAAAACTTTATACGTGCCCAGAAGATGGGCGTATTGTTCCAGGCACAACGCGGGAACGGCTTCTTGCCTTGGCAAAAAACCTTGGATATGAAGTTGTTTTAAAGGCTCCAAGCTACACAATGCTGAAAGAAGCAGATGAGGCCTTTGTGTCTCACGCGTCTAATGGGATTAGCCATGTTAAAGAAATTGATGGTCTTTCTTTAACTAAAAATCAATCCATCAGCAAAAAGCTTTTTGAGGTGTATTGTGAAACAGTTCCCAAGTATACGCTGGCGAGCTGAAACGCTTTGCACTCCTAAGACGTTTATCTTTGATTGGGAGGGAACACTTGCAAGTTCGCAGGCGTTTCTTGTGGCGTGTTACGAAAAAACCTTTTCTGCTTTTGGTAAGCCGCTTCCTCCTGTGGAGGTGTTGTTGTCTTATGCGTCTCTTGATGTTTTTCGTGAGCATTTAAGAGAAGATGTGGGAAAGGCTCAGCATCTTTTTCAGGATTTTTTAAAAACAGAAGATTGTACGACTTTATCTGTTTATGACGGTGTTTCTGAGCTTTTGTCTTTTTTAAATGAGCAGGGATATCCATTGTTTATTATTAGCAATGGGAATGGCCGGAATTTAAATAAATTAGCGCATGACCTTGGGTGGAGCTCTTTTTTTAAGAAAATTGTGGGGGCGAACGATTTCTTGGTGCGTAAGCCTGATCCTGAAATTGTTTTTCAAACATTGGCATTTGAGGGCATTTGTCCAGACCAAACAACTTGGTTTGTGGGAGATTCAGCGATTGATCTTGCGTGTGCACGCGGCGCTGGCTGTACGGCTGTAAATGTGTTAAATTATAAAAAATCGTGTGAACAGGACGTCCAAAGCTATGATTTGGTTCTCCAGAAAACACCAGACTTGAAAAAAATATTAACTGAATTACAATAATTTAGAAACGGGAAAGAAAAGAGCACAGTATGTCACAAGAAAAAAAACAAAATATCCAAGACCTTTTTTTAAACACGCTTCGCAAAAATAAAACGCCTCTAACCATGTTCCTTGTGAATGGCATTAAACTTCAAGGCGTTGTGGTTTCTTTTGATAATTTTTGTGTGATGGTGAGGCGCGATTCTCACATGCAATTAGTTTATAAGCATGCAATTTCAACAGTCATGCCTAATGGACCGATTTCTCTTTACGACGGGGAATCTGAAGAAAAAGCTGCAGAATAATCTTTTAACGTTGATTCTTTAATGCAGCAATCTGCGATTGTTTTGTTTCCAAATACCCGGCGGTTGTCCCAGCAGGAGTGTGTTTATCGTTTAGAGGAAGCGGTTAACTTAACGCAGTCGCTTGGCCTTGAGGTGCAGCATTCAGAGTTTTTTCCTGTGAATCAACCCAAATCTGGAACGCTTTTTGGGCTTGGTAAGGTTGATGAGATTTCAGAGAAAATCCTTGAGCTTGAGAGTGAGCTGGTTGTTGTTGATGCGCAATTGACACCTATCCAGCAGCGAAATTTAGAAAAACTGCTGAATGCTAAAGTTTTGGATCGAACAGGGTTGATTCTAGAGATTTTTGGCGCGCGAGCACGCACGAAAGAAGGATCTCTGCAAGTTGAGCTGGCTGCGTTGACGTATCAAAAAAGTCGGCTGGTGCGTTCTTGGACACACTTGGAGCGTCAGCGCGGCGGACTGGGTTTTATTGGTGGACCGGGTGAATCCCAGATCGAACTTGATAAGCGGATGATTAATACCCGCATTAGAGCGTTAAAAAAAGAGCTTGAAAAGGTTAAGAAAACACGCGGGCTTCACCGCAAAAAAAGAGATAGCATTCCTTATGATGTGGTGGCGTTGGTGGGGTATACAAACGCGGGAAAATCGACTCTCTTTAATGCACTAACAGGAGCGGCCGTTTTAGAGAAGGATTTGCTGTTTGCAACATTGGATCCAACCTTGCGGGCACTGACGTTGCCAAACGGAAAGAAAATTATTCTCTCAGATACGGTGGGGTTTGTTTCTGATTTGCCTCATGAGTTGGTGTCGGCCTTTCATGCAACTTTGGAAGAAGTTCAGGCAGCCCAGGTGATTCTGCATGTTCATGAGATCTCAAATCCAGAATGGCAAAGACATGCTGAGGAAGTTAATAAAGTTTTAGCAGTGCTTGGGATTTCAGATCAAGATCCTCGGATTTTGCATGTTTATAATAAGATGGACTTATTGCCAGAGGATGAGCGTTTGTCTTTTCAAAAGGGGCTTCCTGACAATGCGGTGATGACATCAGCGTTGAATGAAGGGTCTTTAGCTCCGTTGAAAGACTTAATAGAACAGATGCTTGCTGAAAAACATATTTCAGTTCATCTTCTTGTTCCTTTTGAGGAGACGGCTTTTTTAGCTTGGTTGCACCGCAAAGGTCAGGTGGTTTCTCAGAAAGAAAAAGAAGATGCGTTTGAGCTTGAGGTTGAGTTGGCTCCTCGTGACTTTTCTTATGCAAGGAAGACCTTTTTTTCTTATTTCGTTTGAGTTGTTTTTCAAGAAAGTGGTTCCTTGCTATCAAAGTTACAGGTAACCCTCTTTCTAAAAGAAAGGAAAAGCCTAGTATTTTCCAGTTTTTTTCAAGAATCGCTTGAAAAGTATTGACTGTTTATTTTTTTTAGATATTTTCCAGATTACTTATTATGGATTTTTATTATGATTAGAAATATTTTTTTATGTTTGATTTTTTCTTGTTCATCGGTTTTTTGTGTGCCCCCTGCGGTGCCAGAAGAGGCTCAAGAGGCAGAGGAACTTTCTTTTGTCTATTTGTCTCCAGATGTGCTGGCTGAAAAAAGCAAAAGCATTACTACGTTTTTTTCCTCATATGCTCCTGATGAAGCAAGTAAAAAATACAATAACTTCACTGAAATGAATTTTCGGATTTTTGCGGCTCAAAATAGTGATGAAAAGCAGGTATTAGGTGTTTTTGGGGCTTTTGTTAATGATGAGATGATTGGGCTTGTGCGTACATTTTCATGGGTTAATGGTCAACTTATGAAACTAAAAGGCGGCTATGAAATGAATATTGGAATCCATCCGGATAAGCGCGGGCAGGGGTATGCTACGCTGCTTCTTGAAAAAGCATTTTCCCATTTTGAAACACAAGGATTGGATAAAAAACTTTGGATGACTGTTAATGTCGAAAACCTAGCATGTTTATCTCTTATGAGTAAGTTCATTGCTAGCCAGCATGTCAATCTCTACGACTTGCGTGTTTATGGAGAAGATACTTTTATTACTTTTGTGCGTAAAAGAGAAGATAGCTCTCTAGAATTTCCTTTAACCGAAGAACAAAAAGGGCATGTTTTTTCTTATATTAATGAAAAAAAAGAGGGTGCAAAAGAAGACGTTGAGATTTTGGCTGCAGAAAGGACAACAGCAACCAATGAGGAAAATATGTCTTTATTGAAAGCCTACAGAAAGGAAATGGAAGAACTTAATAAAAGGCGCAGTAAAGCACTTGGTGAGCTTGGGTGTGGATGGTAGTTTTTCTGAACTTATTCAAAGAAATTATAGGATCTTGCCATTTGAAGAAACCCCTGATACTATTCGAGCCATTAGCGCTTGATTTCAAGGGCTAAAATAAATCTTGAAAGGAATTTAATTAATTAACATGACAACCAAAGAAACTACAGCGTTTGAAGAGAATTTTGAAGCCCTCTTGGAGGAGTCTTTTAAAGGGCAGGATACTTTGGAAGGCAAAGTTGTTGAAGGCCATATTGTGGCTGAAGATAATGATGCATTTACCATTGATGTCGGCTTGAAATCTGAGGGACGCGTTGAAAAGAAAGAACTTGGCGGAAAAGCAAAGGACTATAAAGTTGGCGATTCTATTAATATTTATGTGGATCGTTTAGAGGACCGCCGGGGTGAAATTGTTTTAAGTTTTGAAAAAGCACGCCGTGAAGAGGTGTGGGCAGAGCTTGAAGTCGCTTATGAAAAAGGCGAAAAAGTATTAGGTGTGATGACTAACCGTGTGAAAGGGGGATTCACCGTTGACCTTTCTGGTGCTGTTGCATTTTTGCCAGGCAGCCAGGTTGATATTCGCCCGATTAAAGATATGTCTGCTTTGATGAACATCGAGCAGCCTTTTGTGATCTTAAAAATGGATCGTTTGAGAGGCAATATCGTTGTATCTCGTCGTGCTATTCTGGAAGAAAGCCGTGCAGAAGCGCGTTCTGAAATTCTGGAAAAAATGCATGAAGGTCTTGAACTCGACGGTGTTGTTAAAAACGTAACAGACTACGGTGCCTTTGTTGACTTAGGCGGCGTTGATGGCTTGTTGCACTTAACAGACATTTCTTGGCAGCGCATTAATCACCCATCTGACAAGCTCAGCGTTGGGGATACGATCCGTGTGAAAATCATCAAATTCAACGAAGAAAACAAACGTATTTCTTTGGGGATGAAACAACTTCAACCAGATCCTTGGATTGGCATTGAAGACAAATATCATATGGATGATGTGGTTAAGGGGCGTGTGACAAACGTAACAGACTACCGGGTTTTTGTTGAACTTGAGCCAGGTATTGAAGGACTTGTTCATGCGTCTGAGTTGTCTTGGAGCAAAAAATCAAGCAACCCACAACAAATGATTGCTCAAGACCAAGAAGTTGAAGTTAAGATCATTGAAATGAACTTAGAAAAACGCCGGATTGGTTTGAGCTTGCGTCAGTGCCTTGAGAACCCATGGCAGAAATTTGCTGCAGAGCATTCAGCTGGAGATGTGATTACTGGAGCGATCCAGAACATTACAGACTTTGGATTGTTTGTTCAGGTCGCTGAAGACATTGATGGCCTCGTGCACATGAATGACTTGAGCTGGGAAGAATCTGCTGAGAAATGCTTGAAATCTTATGAAAAAGGTCAAGTGGTTCAAGCAAAAATTCTTGAGATCAACACCGACGATGAAAAAGTTGTTTTAGGAATTAAGCAGCTTTCTGAAGATCCATTTGCTGCTCAAATGGGTGACATCAAAACAGGTGACATTGTGACCTGTACGGTGAAAGGTGTTCAGGCAGCGGGTCTTGACGTTGTGATCGGGGATAAAGAAGTGCCTGGGTTTATTAGAAAAGCTGAATTGGCACGGGATCGCTCTGAGCAACGGACAGATCGTTTTGCGATTGATGAGCGCGTGGATGCGTTGGTGACAAACATTGACCATAAAACACGTCGCTTTACACTTTCCATTAAAGCACGCGAAGTGAAGGAAGAAAAAGAAGCAATGGCTGAATTTGGATCTTCTGATAGCGGCGCAAGCTTAGGTGATATTTTAGGATCTTCTTTGGATCTTGAAAAAATGAAAGAAAGTGGAAAGAAAAAAGAGAAGTAGTTTTTTCTCTGTTTCTGAAATTTGACGGAAAAGCCCAGTTTTTTAACTGGGTTTTTTTGTGGGGGCAATTGACTTAAATTATCAGGTGCAAAAAATGTGTAACCTTGTATAATCTGACCAACTTTGAAGGATTAATAAGATGCAAGATAAAAATCCAAATCTGATGTATGGAACAACGATTTTATCTGTGCGTAAAGGCAACGAAGTCGTTTTAGCTGGAGATGGTCAGGTTACATTGGGGCATGTGCAAATGAAAAGCAATGCGAAGAAAGTACGCACCATGGCCAACGGATCTGTGGTTGTTGGGTTTGCTGGGGCAACAGCAGATGCATTGACTTTGTTTGAACGTTTAGAAGCGAAGCTTGAACAACACCCTAAGCAGTTAACGCGAGCCTGTGTGGAGTTGGCTAAAGATTGGCGAACAGATCGGTATTTGCGGCGCTTAGAGGCAATGATGGCTGTGATTGATAAGAATGTCTCTTTGATTTTAACTGGAACAGGAGATGTGTTGGAGCCAGAAGATGGGCTCATTGGTATTGGATCGGGTGGCTCTTATGCGTTGGCTGCGGCGCGGGCCTTGATTGATCGAGATGATTTAGATGCTGAAGCTATTGCACGTAAGGCCATGAGTATTACGGCTGACTTGTGTATTTATTCTAACCACACCTTAACCTTAGAGAAGTTATCCCTATGACATCAAACTTAACACCTAGAGAAATCGTTTCAGAACTGGATCGCTATATTATTGGGCAAGGGAATGCTAAACGCGCGGTTGCTATTGCCTTAAGAAATCGTTGGCGTCGGCAGCAGCTTGACGGGCAAATGCGCGAAGAAATCCTGCCTAAAAATATTTTAATGATTGGTCCCACAGGGGTTGGGAAAACCGAAATTGCCCGGCGTTTATCCCGTTTGGCCAATGCGCCTTTTACAAAAGTTGAAGCAACGAAATTCACAGAAGTTGGATACGTGGGCCGAGATGTTGAGCAAATCATTCGAGATTTGCTGGATACATCTTTGATTCAGACTCGGGAATTTCTTCGAACAGAAAAACGGGCTAAAGCGACTAAAAAAATGGAAGAACGTATTTTAGAAGCGTTTATTGGAAAGGAATCTCGGGATACAACGCGTCAGTCTTTCTTAGAGCAGCTACGACGGGATGAGTTGGACGATAAAGAAATTGAGATTGAGGTTTCAGATGCGCCGTCTCAAAATATGCCAACGTTTGATATTCCGGGCATGCCTGGTGCTCAAATGGGCATGCTTAACCTTGGGGATATCTTTGGAAAAGCCATGGGCGGGCAAAAAACAAAGAAAAAAAAGCTGACCATTAAAGAGGCGCGAGACCTGGTTTTGCAGGAAGAAAGTGATAAGCTTTTGGATCAAGATGAAGTTGTGCGCCAAGCCATTAAGTCTGTCGAGCAAAATGGTATTGTGTTTATCGATGAGATTGACAAAATTTGTGCCCGGACAGAACGCGGAGATGGCGCAGGTGTGAGCCGAGAAGGAGTGCAGAGAGATTTGCTTCCTTTGCTTGAAGGAACAACGGTTAGCACAAAATACGGGCCTGTTAAAACGGATCATATTTTATTTATTTCATCCGGGGCATTTCATTTAGCGAAGCCGTCTGACTTGTTGCCAGAGCTTCAAGGGCGATTGCCCATTCGAGTGGAGTTGGACTCACTCACGCAAGATGATTTTGTGAAAATTTTAACAGAGCCAGAATGCAGCTTAATTAAGCAATATATGGCGTTGTTAAAAACAGAAGCCGTTCAGCTGGACTTTACACCAGAGGGGATTGCTGAAATAGCAGCCGTGGCGACTTCTTTGAATGAGACTGTCGAAAATATTGGTGCACGGCGGTTGCATACGGTTATGGAGAAGCTTTTGGAAGACATTAGCTTTTCAGCCAGTGACCATGCGAATAAGGCGATTTCTATTACGCCTGAGTATGTTCAGAAACATGTTGGAGATCTTTCTCAAAACATGGATCTGTCGAAATTTATTCTTTAACAACCTTGGATTTTTACTATGACATCAGCTTTGTGGGCTCCTTCTAAAGAGCAGATTAACGCAGCAAACTTGACGCGTTTTGGGCAGGTTTTATCAGATAAAATGGGGCGGTCGTTTGAGTCTTATGAAGAGTTACATGATTGGTCTGTGGCGCATAAGGAAGATTTCTGGGGAAGCCTTTGGGATTATTGTGATGTGATTGGCTCTAAAGGGCCCAAACCTTTTTTGGACAATGAAGAAGATTTTATTCAGTCTCGGTTTTTTCCAAACGGCACGTTAAACTATGCTGAGAATATGCTTAAGGGGCTGGAGGGGTATAAAGAGGAAGAAGAAATCATCGTTTTTTGGTCTGAAAAAGGCTTTAAAACACGCATTACAAAAGCGGATTTTTTAGCAGATGTGAAGAAATTTCGAGCTTGGTTTGAGAAAAAAGGCCTGCGCGCAGGAGACCGTGTGTGTGCGTTGCTTCCAAATACACCCAAAACTATAGCCGCTTTATTAGCAGCTTCTTCCATGGGGCTTGTTTGGGGATCCTGCTCTCCTGATTTTGGCGTGGATGGAATTTTAGATCGCTTCCAACAAATCCACCCAAAAGCGTTTCTTTCGTGTGATGGGTATTACTACAAAGGGCGTTTTTTTGAGCTGGAAGAGAAAGTGACTGAGATTGCGGATGCTCTGGGCGTTCAAGATGCAACATTGATTTTTTCTTATCCGGGTGGAGATTCTGTTAATCTTCAGAGTTCTTTTTTGGAAAAATTTGAGGATTTGGAAGCATCTGAGGCACCTTTAACGTTTGCTCCTTTGTCTTTTAATCATCCGCTCTTTATTATGTTTTCATCCGGAACAACGGGGCGGCCAAAATGCATTATTCATGGAGCAGGTGGCACATTGCTTCAACATTTAAAAGAGCATCAGCTGCACTGTGATATTAAGCCAAGGGATCGGGTTTTTTACTTTAGTACATGCAGTTGGATGATGTGGAACTGGCATGTTTCAGCCATGGCTTCTGGTGCTGTTTTGTTGCTTTTTGATGGGTTTCCTTTTTTACCGACGGCAACAGTGTTATTTGATTTTGCTGAAGAAGAAAAAATGACCCTTTTTGGAACGGCGTCTAAATACATAGATGCCTTGAGAAAGCGAGAGGTTAAGCTTAAAGACACGCATGATTTAACGCATTTACGGATGATTACTTCTACGGGCGGGCCGCTTGTTCATGAAAGTTTTGAGTATATTAACCAAGATATCAAACAGGATTTGTGTGTGGCTTCTATCTCTGGTGGGACAGACATTATTTCATGTTTTGTGTTAGGATGTCCAATCTTGCCTGTGTATCCAGGGCAAATCCAATGTAAAGGATTGGGTATGGATGTTGATGTTTTTAATGCAGAGGGCAAGCCTGTGACGCAAGAAAAAGGAGAGTTGGTTTGTAAGACGCCTTTCCCATCAAAGCCCCTTGGTTTTATGAATGATCCTGAAGATGCCAAGTTTAAAGCGAGCTACTTTGAGGAGTTTGACAACATTTGGTGCCATGGAGATTATGCTGAAATTACCCCAGAAGGGGGCATCGTTATTTATGGACGGTCTGATACTGTTTTAAATCCAGGAGGCGTGCGTATTGGAACAGCAGAAATCTATCGCCAAGTGGAAAAAATTGAAGACGTGACAGAATCTTTGGCTGTTGGGCAAGAATGGGATGATGACATGCGGGTCATTTTATTTGTGACACTCAAAGAGGGCGTTACGCTTGATGATTCTTTGAAAAAAGGAATTCGCACGATTATTAAAGAGAATGCTTCTCCACGGCATGTTCCAAGTAAAATTGTTCATGTGCCAGACCTACCAAAAACAAAAAACGGGAAGCTCATGGAAGGGGTTGTGCGCCATGTGATTCATGATCGGCCAGTTGTGAATAAAAGCACTTTGGCGAATCCAGAGTGTTTAAAGTATTTTAAAGATGTTCCAGATCTAAAAATGGTTTAAAGTAGTCTTTACGGATAACTTAAAGGGCCCCAAATACAATGTCGCCTTCTTGTAATCATTCTCATTTTGACTTTTCAAACATTCGGAACAAGAATCTCAAACGATGGGTGACTTTCACATCCGTTTCTGTTGCGTTTATCTTGATCCTTTCAAAAATAATTGGGTGGTATCTCACTGGGTCTGTGAGTGTCCTTTCGAGCTTAGCTGATTCTTTTATGGATTTTTTTGCCTCTCTTTTAAGTTTATTTGCTGTGCGTCAAGCAATGAAGCCGGCAGATAACCATCACCGATTTGGGTTTGGAAAGATCGAGGCGCTGGCGGCTTTAGGGCAAGCGGTTTTTATTTTTCTCTCTGTTTTGTATGTTGCCTATGAAGCGTTTATGCATTTGAAGAATCCTCATCCGATTACAAAACCGCTGGTTGGTGTGGTAGTGATGGGCGTTTCTATCGTTCTAACACTCGGGTTGGTGTGGTTTCAAAATTACGTGGTTAAAAAAACACACTCTCTTGCTATTACAGCAGATTCCATGCATTACAAAGCAGATATGTTTTTGAATTTAGGTGTTCTTGTTTCGGTTTTATTTTCGGCGATTTTTGGGATGTATTGGGTTGATGGGGCGATTGGGCTTCTGATTTCTGGATATATCTTCTATACCTCTATCAGTATTGCGCGAAAGTCTGTTTATATTTTAATGGACCGAGAGCTTGAGTCTGAGAAAAAACAAGAGATTGTAAGAATTATAAAAGAGCATCCACTGGTTTTAGGATTGCATGAATTGAAAACACGTAGCTCTGGTACAAAAGACTTTGTTCAGGTTCATATAGAGCTTGATGGCAACATGCCGTTAAAAGAGGCGCATCAAGTTGTTTATGACTTAGAGAAAGCGCTTCTTAAAGAATTTCCAACGTTACACTTAACCATTCATCAAGATCCTAGCGGTCTTAAGGAAACGCACGTTGAGTTGTAGTGTTTTTAAGAAAATACTTTAAAGCATCTTCTAAGCGCTTTGCGCCTGTTGGAAGGAGATAGTTTTTTTCAACGGTTTGATAGCCATTCATTCTTAACGTTTCTTGAAGCGCTTGCCCTTTTATCAATAAGGCCATGTTTTCAGCGAGAGCGTTTGCATCTTCTACAGGGCTGAGAAGGCCATTTGTTTTGTGTTGAATAAGCTCCTCTGGCCCTGAAGAAGCGGTTGCGCAAATGGGAACTCCATACCGCCAGGCTTCTAAGACTACAAGGCCGAACGGTTCGGAGGAAGAGGGGATGCAAAAAACATCAATGGCTTCATAAAAATCACCCGCGCTCATCCATCCTTTCATTTGAACGTGAGATTCTAGGGCATTTTGTTTGATGGTTTCTTTCAGTTCTTCTTCTTGCTCGCCTGTTCCTGCAACCCATGCTTGAAAAGAAACATTTTTTTCTTTTAAAATTTTTAGCGCTTCTAAAAAAAGAAGCATACCTTTTCGTGGAACCAGGCGTCCCATGGCGCCGATCAAAGGAGGAGAGTGACTGGCTTGTTTTCTTGGAACAATCTCTGCGTCAGAGAGCATGTTGAACACCACTTGAATTTGATCTTCCGTGAATCCTTCTTGCAAGGCGCGTTCTTTCATAGAGTTATTAATTGCAATTAGGCCATCGACATTTTTGAGTGGGGAGAGCTTGAAACTGTGGGTCACGGCAAGCGTTGGGCAAATCTTGTTTTTCTGCGCAAACAAAGCAGCCCTACGCCCATGGGTGATGCAAAGGTCTGGGCGGTGTTGTTTGATTTCTTGATGTAGCTTCTTTTTTGCAAGAATGTCATATCCACCCAGACGGTTTTTGATGTCTGTTTTGACTTTTAACTGGGCATTTTCATAAACAGGAATCATTTTACTTTTAGGGTTAAGGTAAGTGATCACGTCATGACCTCTGCTTTGGAGCGCGAGGGCATAGTCGAAAGAGGCTTTCTCGAGCCCGCCTAAATCTTTACCAAACATTAAGTTGAAAATTTTCATGGTCTTACGTACTGTAACCTTTAAGTATAAATGAGTATCGATGTGCTAAAATCTATCATAAAATCCAACGGGACTAAATTAGTATATGACCATATATTTTTTCAAGAAGCAAATAAAGCGGTTCTTTTTTTGCCTGGCTTTATGTCTGATAGAAAAGGTACAAAAGCATGCTTTTTAAGAGAGCTTTGTACGCAGCATGAAATTGACTTCCTTTGTTTAGATTATCAAGGTCATGGTGAGTCTGATGGTGTGTTTGAGCATCTTAAGCTCACGGATTGGTTGGAAGATTGTTTGGATGTGGCTGCTCAAACAGATAAGCCGTTGATTCTTGTTGGATCAAGCATGGGCGGGTGGTTGGCTCTGCGTTTGACGGAAATCCTTAAGGAAAAAATTCAAGGGCTTGTTTTATTGGCGCCTGCTCCTGACTTTACGGAGCGGCTGATGGAGGAATTCACTGAAGAGCAGGTGCAGGATCTGCAGGAAAAAGGATTGGTTTCTATTGATTCAGGGTATGAACAGCCTCATATTTTTACTCAAACGCTTATCGAGGACGGAAAAGA
>CAYGMA010000003.1:0-11052 GCA_964351045.1 uncultured Holosporaceae bacterium
CGGCAAGGGAGGAGGTGGACTTGAAGACGTGTTTAGATTTGTCGGAGCTGCGACGGTAATTGCTGTTGCGATGGCTTGCGGTGATAGAGATGAGGCATCAAGAAGAGCCATACCTCCAACGGCTGCAAATAGAGAATTGATAAATCTTAAGAAGACAGAGTTGGATACAGTCAAAAAAAGGCTCTCTCAACTGGAAGCGAGCAAGAAAAGAAATTACATAAAACTTCAAGCAGCTTACGTGAGAGATTTTGATTTTCGAAGTCTAGGTGAACTAGCTGAAGCAAAAGAAATCCTTAACAACCCTAAATCTAAAATAAGTCGCGATAAGAGGAAAGCAATCAAAACAAGAGTTGCTGCTTTACACGAAAGGATTGAAAGTGAGCTATATGAAGAAACTAGTGAAATTGAAGAGCTAACAGGTATAAAAAAAGCCTTGCAAAGAAAAATTGCTAGCTTACAAGAAGGATAGTCTCAACCAAAAGAACCATATAAATTCTGCCCCTATTATGCCTTATGTTATTACGTGGGATATCAGGAAAAAAGTGAGGGAAGCCCCCCTCTACGTCCTAGGACTTGATCCCAGGACCCAGTCATAAAAGCGCGGTAGCTCATTTTTCAGCGGCTTTCCCACACCCAATCCGCTTCTCAGTTGTATTTAGTTTTTTGTTTCAACTTTATTCACCCCGCCTCTCATGCAACCCTTTCCATATCAACAAAGTATGGAGAAACTATGACTAAACTAAAAACATTCTTAACCCTATCGGCCTTAGCTGTTTCGGCTCACTCAGGCGCAAACCTTGAAATAGACCAGGAAAGCTCCCAGGATCAAGCACACGCTGTCCGCGTTTCTGCTGAACGTCTGCGTTCATTTGATCAACAGCCAGAAAGTGTGACCTTTTCCAAAGGCGCTTTTGACCTGGTAGATGCTCAAGGCAAAACACACACCATCCCAGCCTCTCACGTAAAAGGGGTGCCAACGGATCTAACTGAAGATCAGTTCCAAAACTTCATCGCCCATGGATTTCTTAAAGTCACCCACACCGATGATGACTATGACCTAGAAGCCACCATCGACGGCAAGGGGGGTGGGTTTTGGATGGCTCTATTTTATGGAATCTCAGCAGCAGACTCTGCTGTATCTATACTAAATACAGTCCATCAACTTTCAAGTCAAGAAAAAGACCCCAAAGAAAAAGAAAAACTTCAAGCTTTAGAAGGGTTCGTAGCTATTCAAGTAAGCGGTATTGAAAAATCATCAACAAAACGAGGTGATGAAGAACAAAAAAAAGTGATCATAGGAAAAATAGAGGCTAAATGCAAGGCTCTAAATTGTGATTTATCGAAATTAACTAGTGCAATAGAAAAAGCGGTTAGCCCAATTTAAATACTTTTTATCATTCACCCTCCCCCCTGATGCCCTCGGGTGTGTTACACTTAAGGCATTAGAAAGGGGAGGACTTTTTTCTTCCTCGCAAATTTAAAGTTTGATTTTAAATTTACAAAGATAATACCCCATCCTAACACAATCCTCCTAAGGGTTTACCGCCCAGGATGTGCATATGAAAGTGAAAGACTTCTTGTCCAGACTCTGCACCGTGGTTTGCCACTAAGCGATAGCCAGTTTGGTCAAGCCCCAGTTGTGCTGCAACTTTTTGAACCGTTTTAAAAAAATGCGCCAACTCTGCGTCACTTGCTTTTTGAACAAAGTCATCATACGACTGATAAACAGTTTTCGGAATCACCAGCACATGATGAGGTGCCTTAGGAGCAATGTCTTTAAATGCGAGAACCTGGTCATCCTCATACACCACTGAAGCTGGGATTTCTTTACGAATAATTTTAGAAAAAATGGTTTCTTGGTCTGTCATGCCTTTAACCTTTTGTTATTTTTGTGTTATGCTACTCAAAACACAAGGGAAGAGACAATGAAAAAATTTTTTAAACCTATTCTTATCGTTGTTTGTGGCTTTGCCATTCTATACACCGCGGGGTGGTTTTATGCCCGGCACACAGCCCTTTCTTATCTAGAAAACGGTGTTCCTCTGAAAAATGGATCCATAGAGCCTCAATCAGAAACCAAAGGTCTCTTCTCTATCACAGGGTTTCCCTTTGGTTTTAACATCACTGAAAAAGGAACAGCTACCTACGTTTACACCTCACAAAGTGGACTGAACCTTCCCATTACTGTTTCAGACCTTTCTGTCTCGTACCATGTGTTTGCCCCTTTCAATGCCAAGTTCTCTGCCACTGTCTTAGAAACTCAATTCAAAGACCTTCCAAAACCTGCAAAAATCAGCATTAAATCCCTCAAAGGCTCAGCTCATTTTGGAAGCCAAAAGCGCGCCAAAGTGTCTGTTAAAGAAATTGATTTTGGTCCCTTAAAATCCTCTTGCTTAGTAGGCACCGACACCATGCTCCACTTAACCTCTGATGGAAAAAATTCCCATACCATTATGCTTGAAACAGCAACCTCTCTTAAACCTGGATGCAAAAACCTGCTGCCTTCTTTGTATCAGCCTGTTTTAAACCTTCTTCCTCTAAAAGGGTCTCGGTTCAAAACGCTGGCAAACATCAAAACACACGAAAAAGAAGCAACAAAAATGATATCTGCGTCTCTTGCAGCAAAAACCCCTGAAGAAAAACCATTGCTTTCAGCACACACAAACCTTCAACACACGCGCAAGAAAAACCCAACAGATCAATATGATGGCACACTCAAAATTACGCTAAACCAAGTGAAGAAAGCCAAGAAAAAGAAAAAGCAAAATCTTTTCTCTGTGGTAACGGATGTTTTGGCCGATTCCTTTAAAGACACCAGCGGGAATTATGTTCTTGACTTTACCATCAAAAACAATGACCTTTCCCCCAGTCAAGGAACCATTCAAAGGCTTACAACTTTTGTATTTAACTAATAAGAGATGATGAAAAAAATTGGCATTTGTGGCATCCCCTCTGGGCTTGGATGCGCTTTACCTGGAACTCAACATGGCCCAAACAAGTTAAGAGAAATTGGACTTTTAAAAAACCTTGAAACACTTGGGACCACCTTTCAAGATTTTGGGGATGTCATGGCGCCAGAAGACTACCCAGCCCATAATTCAGCAGACAATGCCAAACATTTGGATAAACTCACTGCTTGGAATCAAGCTCTTCACACGCAGGTTTCAGAAATTTTAGGCACGGGATCAAAACCCGTGGTTTTAGGAGGCGATCACTCCTATGCCATTGGCTCCATTAGTGCCGTCGCAAAACATTGCCAGAAAAAAGGTAAAAAACTCGCCGTGATTTGGTTTGATGCTCACACTGATTTCAACACACCGAAGACCAGCCCAACAGGCAATATTCATGGTATGCCTGTTAAGGTTCTCACAGGGCATGGCCCGACCCCTCTTCTAGATATTGTTCATCCTCACTTTGTCCCAGAATCCGCCTTTCACATGGTTGGTATTCGGTCTGTGGATCCGTTGGAGCAGATTGCCGTTGATAACAGTCAAATGTCTATCCACACCATGAAATCCATTGAAGAACGTGGTATTGATCCCATTCTAGAAGATATTTTCAGCACATTTGATGAGAACACTCATCTTCACTTCAGTTTTGATATTGATGGAATCGACCCCGACTTAGCCCCAGGCGTTGGAACACCCGTTCAGGATGGTTTATCCCTTGAGCATACCCGCACTATTTTCTCACGCATTAAAGGCTCCGGTCTGCTTGGATCTATGGATGTGGTTGAGCTCAATCCAGATCAAGACAACCAGGATAAAACAGCCGTGCTCGCTGCACAGCTTGTTTCAAGCCTCTTTTGAGAAGGATTTAAAAATCTTTTCAATGGGAAGAAGCAACCGCTCGTTCGTCGCAATAAGTGTCTTTCCAGATAAAATATCATGCTTCGACTCAAACGGATAAACAGACGCCCCAGCCTCCTGTGCAATCAACACACCCGCTGCAACATCCCATGGCTCCAAATCAAATGCCACATAAGCATCTGCACGCCCTGCCGCCAGGTAAGCTAAGTTCAACGCAGCAGATCCTAAAATACGGGGATGTGTCTGTTTGAACAGTTCATCAAAGCAGCTTCTTTTCTGAACGGATCCACCTTCTCTATACACCCCATGAAGGGTTGCAAAAACAAGGGCGCCTTTCAGCTCTTTCCTCTTTGAAATACTGATGCGACGTTGATTTAAAAAGCTTCCCCGCCCTTTTTCACTCCAGAAAAGTTCATCTCGAATGGGGTCATAAATAATCCCAGCTTGAGGCTGTCCATTCTTTAAAAGCGCAATAGAAATACAAAAATGAGGAATGCTGTACAAAAAGTTATGCGTTCCATCCAGCGGATCAATCACCCAACAATAAGGTGAGTCAGATTCCATAGTTCCTGACTCTTCCATCAAAAACCCATAGTTAGGATAACTTTTTTTCAATTCATTGAAAATCAATCTCTCTGCTCGTTTGTCCGCAGAAGACACAAAATTTCCAGGTCCCTTTTCAGAAACCACTAAATTTTCAACCTCATTAAAATCACGAATCAACGCCCGCGCTGCTTTAAAAGCGGCTTGCGCCATTACATTAATAATCGGCGCGCCTGTTAGGCGTTGCGTTACTGTTGCCATTAATCTTTTGCCCTTTCAACGTATGTCCCATCCTGGGTGTTCACCACAACGCGTGTACCTGCTTCAATGTGTGGAGGAACCATAATTCTCTCGCCATTTTCTAACAATGCCGGTTTATAAGAAGAAGAGGCTGTTTGCCCTTTTACAACCGGATCCGCTTCAGAAATAGTCATCACAACTGTATCAGGCAATTGAACACTTAAAGCTTCATTATCATGATACATAACATTCACCATCATACCTTCTTGCAAAAACACAACGGCCTCTCCTGCCAGGTCTTTGCTCACCGTCACTTGGTCATAGGTGTCCGTATCCATAAACGTAAGCTGATCTCCATCTGCATAAAGAAACTGTCTAGGCGCTTCTTCAAGATGTGCTTTCTCAACTGTTTCACTAGACCGAAACCGCTCGTTCAGTTTGGTCCCTGATTTGATATCCTTTAATTCAGTTTGAACATAAGCGCCGCCTTTTCCGGGTTGCGTATGTTGGATTTTGGCCACAGACCAAAGTCTGTTTTTATAAACCAACACATGTCCTGGGCGAATATCATTTGCTGTGATTTTCATACAAAAAACCTCTTATTCGTTTCAGTCTTTATAAAGGGAGACAAGTTTTTTCACAAGCTCCTTTGCGTCTTGTTCCGGTCGTTGAAAAATATTCCGACCAATAATAGATCCATCTCCTCCTCCAGCTCGAATAGCCTGCGCTTCAGAAAGAAGATCTGCATCTCCTTTGGTTGATCCTCCTGAAAAGATCACCAACCGCCGACCTGCAAAAGCAGCTTTCTTAACATAGTTTATACGCGCCTTAAGATCAGACACATCTCCCAAATTCTGAGGATTTTCTTTTTCAAGATGCGCTGATGGAATTTTAACTTTCACAATATGTGCTCCGAGTAAACACGCCATATGCGCCCCATAGGAAACAACATCCAGAGCCGTTTCCCCAGCAGATGACACATTTCCGCGTGGATAAGACCACACAATCACAAGCAACCCTTTTGCACGAGCTTCTTCTGAAAGAGCGCGCAATTCTTCAAACAACTCTAAAGAGGCATTAGAACCTGGATAAATCGTAAATCCAACGCCTACGCACCCTAATCTGATGGCTTCATCAACACTTGATGTTACAGCCTGATCAGGACTTGGTAAATCAAGCAATTTATTAGAGCTATTAAGTTTTAAGATGAGTGGGATCTGACCTGGATAGGCATCCACGCCTGCTTGTAAAAAGCCAACAGGTGCTGCCAAACCAGAAAGCTCATTTTCATAGGCAAATCGAAAATGATACAACGGGTCATACGCTTCAGAATTCGCCTCAAAGCTTTGCATTGGGCCATGCTCAAATCCTTGATCCACCGCTGAAATGATCAGCTTCCCAGTTTCACCCGTTGCACCATGCGTTAACAACCCCGCTAAACGAGCACGAATTGCTGGTGTTTCATAGGAATAATGCTCTAAAATTTTTTGAATAACAGGGGATAACACAATAAACTCCTCTCAACACGTATCTCTCTTCATTAAATACCAGGTTTTCAGGGCTTTTAACAAGAAATTTATCTCTTTATGGTATTAACGACTAAACATGATTCCTTAAATGAGGCCCTAGTACAACAGGCTGAACCTCTTCACATAAGCCTGTTTTGTCATTAATGTGAAACAAAACACCTGAAAGTGTTCCTTCTCTCTCAGCAGGCGACAAGCGTTCAGACGGTCCTTTCTTTAGAAAGCGCGCCACAGGTGTTTCCCATTGGAATCCAACAACGGAATCATAGTCTCCGCACATGCCCAGATCTGTTTGATACCCTGTTCCTTTTGGGAGGATACGTGTATCAGCCGTTGGAATATGTGTATGGGTTCCTACCACCCCTGAAACGCGTCCGTCTAAAAAATATCCCATGGCATTTTTTTCACTTGTTGCTTCTGCATGCACATCAACGATAATGGCATCAACTTGCTTCTTTAGCTGATAATGAGACACCACAGCATCAATAGCTGGAAAAGCCATATTCAAGCCCTCCATAAACAAGTTGCCCATAACGTTAATCACCAGAACCTTGCGCCCATCTCTCATCTTATAAACCACATATCCTCGGCCAGGCGCTTCATGCGGATAATTCAAAGGGCGAATCACATAGGGATCTTTCTCCAATGTATGAACAAATTCTTTTTGATCCCACACATGGTTTCCTGTGGTAATGACATTCACTCCGTGCTCATAAAATTCCTGGCAAATTTTTTCATTCAACCCAAAGCCATGAGCCGCATTTTCTCCATTCACCACAACAAGATCTGGGGCATGCTTTTTTTGAATCGTTGGTAAATGTTTTTTTAGAGCGTCCCGCCCAGAACGCCCCACAACATCTCCACACACTAAAATCTTCATTTTCTTTTTCCTATTTTTCCAAAAACCATTTAATTTCTTTTTCTGTCACCACTGCATCTAATAAAACATCATGCGACTCCGGCCTTAAATCTGGACTATACAACCACGAAAACGCAAGCCCTATTTTTAGTATTTTCTTTTTTGATTCAACCGCAGCCAAGGCTTTATCATAATGCCCTTTTCCATACCCCAAACGCACACCTTTCTCACCATAAGCAAGCAGCGGAAGAAAAACATGGGTTGGATCCAGCGAAGGAACTGATGCAAAAGGCTCCCAAACCCCAAACGCCCTTTGGATCAACTCTGCTCCCGGTTCCCAGCAGTGAAACACCAATGCATCTGTTTCCGTTATGCATGGCAAAGCAAGGGGTATATTTTTTTTGCTCAGCCTGTCTAAAAGAAACTGTGTTTTTATTTCCCCTGGCAAAGGGTAATATCCCGCAACAATAACACCTTCTTCATTCGGAATAAGCCCCTCTGCTTTCTCGCAAATATCATGGCTGTGTTGAAGATATAAATTTTGCTGCATGCGATAAAACTCAATCCGCTTTTTTTTGAACTCTTGACGCAAAGCTTGTTTGTCTTTCATGCTTTTCTCTTTTTCATATCCTCATAAGCCATGAGAGCACGCTTTCTAGACGCACTCAAATCAACGATAGGTTCACCATAAGACGTCATTTTTTCTTTCCAAGGTATATGAAGAGAGCTCCCTTTTAAATCCGCTAACTCTGGCACCCATTTTTTAATATAAGCTCCCTCTGCGTCAAATTTCTGACTCTGAAGAACCGGGTTAAACACGCGAAAATAAGGCGAGGCATCTGCGCCAGAACCAGCTACCCATTGCCAACTAGCTGGGTTATTTGCAGGGTCTGCGTCCACTAATTTTTCCCAAAAATAAGCTTCCCCTTCTTGCCATGGAATTAAAAGATTTTTTGTTAAAAAAGACGCCACAACCATACGTACCCGATTATGCATAAAACCTGTCTGATTCAGCTCTCGCATGCCTGCATCCACCAGTGGATACCCTGTGTTTCCATGTGTCCACTTTTCAAAATCTGATTGGTAGTCTTTTTTCTTGCGCCAAGGGAAAGGATTAAAATTTGATTGAAAATTTTTCTTCGGCAAATCAGGGAAATGAAACAAAAGATGATAGGAAAATTCCCGCCAACCAACTTCTGATAAAAACTTCTGACTGTTTTTTGGTTGGCCTTTGATCCGATTAAAAAAGTGAACAATCTGGCGTGGAGACACTTCGCCAAACCGCAAATGGGGCGACAACCGAGACGTTACATCAGCTGCAGGAAAATCCCGTTTGCCCGCATATAAAGATAAACCTTCTTCAGCAAAGGTTTTCAAACGCGCCCAAGCCCCTTTTTCCCCTGGTTGCCAAAGTGTGTTTTGTGGGGGGGCTTCTCCTTTCTCAGGAATATTGCCTCCTCCCTTCAGTGGAATAAACGCCATTGTGTCTGGCGCAGGCAATGCTGGGAGCAGCGTTTCCATTTCACTCAAACATTTCTTCCAAAAAGGCGTGAAGACTTTAAAAAAAGATCCTTGGTTGTTTTGGATTTCTTGTGGAAAAAAAAGAAGAGACGCTTGATAGTCGTGGCAAGAAACACCCTGACGGGCAAAATAGCTTTTTATTTTTTCATCTCGCTCCATGGCCTCTAACTCATAAAGCATCGTCCAGTGAATGTCTTGGATGTGATGCGTTTGAACAAGCTTTTTTAAAACAGTTAAAGGGTCACCTACTTCATAAAGAAGCTGACCTCCATGCTGTTTCAAATCCTGGTTTAATTTTTTCAAACTTTCCTGCCGCCACCAAGCACTATGCTCCCCCTCAGGACGCCCTGGATTTTCTATGTAAACAGCTAAAAGAGGCCCTTTCTCTGCAGCAGAATAAAGAGCTGGATTATCTTGAATCCTTAAGTCATTCCGAAACCAAACAAGCTGTGTCATAAATACCTGGGTTGAATCATTTTCATACCCATAGTACACCTAACAAAGAGAAATGGGAACATTCAGACCCCAAACATAAAGGATATCCACCATGGCGACTTCACAAGATAAAAAGCTTTTTCTCATTGATGGGTCTGGATTTATCTTTCGTGCGTATTATGCGCTGCCACCCTTAACGCGCCCAGATGGTACTCCTATTGGTGCCGTTCTTGGATTCACCAATATGATTCTCAGTTTAATGGATGACTTATCTGCCCATTACATGGCTGTGGTTTTTGATAGCAAACGGAAAAATTTCCGCCACGACATTTATCCCGACTACAAAGCCAACCGCAGTGAAGCACCAGAAGATCTCATTCCACAATTTCCTCTCATGCGCGAAGCGTGCCAAGCCTTTAATATTCCCGTCTTAGAACAAGAAGGCTACGAAGCAGATGATCTCATTGCTTCCTATACAAAAAAAGCCCTAGAAGAAGGGTTCAAAGTCACCATCGTTTCATCCGATAAAGACCTTATGCAGCTAGTCTCAGATCATGTTGTGATGTACGACCACATGAAAAACACCTATATCCACCCCGAGCAAGTAGAGCAAAAGTTTCAAGTACCGCCCAAACAGGTCTTAGATGTTTTAGCCCTTGCGGGAGATAGCTCTGATAACATTCCAGGCGTGCCAAGCATTGGTCCAAAAACAGCCGCTGCGTTGATTAATGAATTTGGCTCCTTTGATGCTTTATTCGAAAACCTCACTCAAATTAAACAACCTAAACGACGCACCGTTCTTGAAGACAACAAAGATCAAGCGTATCTCTCTCGCACGCTGGCTCAGCTTAAAGAAGATATTTCTCCATTAAACCCTCTAGAGTCTCTTCAACAAGGTCCTTTGAATGAACAAGAGTTAGAATGCTTTCTAGATCAACAAGGCTTTAAAACCATTAAAGCACGTCTGCAAATACAGTCTCCCTCAACACCAGCTGATCCACCAAAAGAGATCCAATCCACCTACGAAGGGATTCACACGCTAGAGGCCTTAAAAGCATGGATCGAAAAAATTTATGAAACAGGATTTGTTGCCTTTGATACAGAAACCAGCTCTCTTGATGTACACACAACAACTCTGGTAGGAATTTCTTTATGTGTTAAACCGGGTCACGCCTGCTACATCCCCTTAGGCCACAAATCCATCCCAGATTTACTCACACAAAAAAGTCTTCTTCCACAACTCAATCCAAAAGAGGTTCTTGCGCTTTTAAAACCTATGCTTGAAGACCCCAGTATTTTAAAAATAGCCCATAACGCTAAGTTTGATGCTCATGTTTTAGGGTATCAAGGTGTAACGGTTGCCCCCCTAGAAGATACCATTGTCCTCTCTGCCCTCTTACAGCCCGGAGGTCACAGCCTTGATGAACTCGCCCAAACCCATTTCAATCACACCATGATTGCTTTTAAAGATCTCGTGGGCGCAAAAAAAGAAGCCAAAACATTTGCTGATGTTGCCATCGAAGAAGCCATTCCCTATGCCGCAGAGGATGCCGATTTCACCCTGCGCCTTTGGCATCTTTATCAAGAAAAACTCTTCATACAAAAATGCTACACACCCTATCTCACAGTAGATCGCCCGATGATCCCCGTTCTTCTCCACATGGAACGCCGCGGCATTCGTATTGATACCCCTCTTTTAGAAAAACTTGGGAAAACCTTTGATCAAGAAATGAGATCCTTTGAGCACTCCATTCATCAAGAAGTTGGCACGCCTTTTAATCTTGCGTCTCCCAAACAACTTGGAGAGATTCTGTTTGAAACGCTCAAGCTTCCTGGAGGTAAAAAAGGAAAGTCAGGGGCTTATGCAACAGGAGCCGATATTTTAGAAAAACTCGCTTTTGAGGGTCATTCTGTCGCTCAAAAAATCCTTGAATGGCGGCAATATGCAAAACTCAAATCAACCTATGTTGAAGGACTTCTCAAAGAAACAAACCCTCGCACCCAACGTGTTCATACCAATTACACATTGTTCATGACCTCCACTGGGCGGCTCTCTTCCACAAATCCAAACCTACAAAACATCCCCATTCGCACAGAGATCGGCCGTCAAATCAGAAAA
>CAYGMA010000003.1:11062-21964 GCA_964351045.1 uncultured Holosporaceae bacterium
CATCTGTGGCATACCACATTATTTGCCCCACAGTCAAATCAGAAAAGCGTTCATCCCCTCACCTGGCTACCAGCTCATTTCCCTCGATTACTCTCAAATAGAGCTTCGTCTTCTTGCCCATATGGCCCAAATAGACGTCTTGCAAGAGGCGTTTCGAAACAACTTAGACATTCACCGTCTCACAGCAAGCCAAGTTTTTGGCATGCCTTATGAAGAGGTGACCAAAGACCTGCGCCGAAAAGCAAAAGCCATTAATTTTGGCATCATTTACGGCATCAGCGGCTTTGGGTTAGCACGCCAATTAGACGTTCCTGTTTCTGAAGCAACTGAGTACATCAAGCTCTATAAAACCCAATATCCTGGCATCACACAATACATGGATAAAACCATTGAAACAGCCCGCAAGCAAGGCTACGTCAAAACCGTGTTTGACCGCCCCTGCTACGTACCAAACATTCTATCCAAAAACCCTGCTTTAAAAAACTATGCCGAACGGCAAGCCATTAATGCACCGCTGCAAGGATCCAATGCCGACATCATCAAACGCGCTATGATCAAAATTCCAGCGCTGATATCAGAAAACGCTTTCGATGCACATATGCTTCTTCAAGTGCATGACGAACTTATCTTTGAAGTGCACCCAGATCAAACCCAAGACTTTATTGAAAAACTCAAAAAACTCATGACGTCTCAAGCGCACCTTTCTGTTCCCCTGGTTGTGGATGCGGGCATTGGCAAAAACTGGGACGAAGCCCATTAAATCCAAGGGTTATCTTGTTTCAGCTAAAAAAGTCTAATAACCGATCGACGATCTAAAACAAGTGCGTTATAGTGTAAGATAATTTATCTGAGTAAAGTTTAACAACGGAGCATGAAAATGTCTGTGGGGAAACCCAAAACATGAGGAAAATCATCTTACCTTTCAGCTGCCTCATTCTTCTTTTTGGCCCATTTTTCCTGCACGCTGTCACGTCCATGGGGAACTTGTCTGGAGGAGATGCCTCCTGGGGCAGCAGCGGTGGTGGATTTGGAAGTGCCTTCGGCGGAGCCCCAAGTGGTGGCCCAAACAATGGCGCACAAATGGTGATGGCCCCTGGTGTGACTTACGGCATTGAAAGTTTTGATATTAGTATTGGCTTTAACGACCAAACCCCCAATGTAGAATCCACCTTAGACTGGAAAAACATTCACGTTGTTGGGATTGCCGTGTCAGGTGAGAAATCAATTAAAGGAATTCCTGTCATCTATGAAGCTTTTTATGGAATGATGCGCGAAGGGAAAGGAAAATTCATTGACCGCGACTATTCCGGAAACAACAAAACACTTCTCTGGTCTGAAACCGTTGGAAAAGTTGTTGGGAGCGCAATCGATGGCAGTTTAGGAGCGCCCCTCTTAAAAGAAAGCGGCTTTCGTTTCCTTGCAGGCGCTCTCTTTACCCAGCGCGACTATGAAATGCGCGATAACAAACAAACACAAGCTAATGATCTCAATCGCCTTGCACACCCTCTCCCTCGCCCAGCTGGCCCTGTTGCAGCTGTTGGCACTGTGTTTCAGGGGAAAAATGGCACCTATAAAGTTCAAATTTTTGGCCCTTGGATTGGCGGAGATATGGAACTTGAACTTGCAAAAGGCATTAAATTCAATGGAGCGTTGAAAGGGGTTTATGGCTTCTACAAAGCAAAAGGTGTTTGGCCCACCTATTCCTTTCAAGACACAAGTAAAGCCTATGGCGCCCATGCCAAGCTTGGTGTTACAGCAGATGTTTATAGAGGGATTGAAATGTTCGCGAACGTGGGCATGAAATACTATAAAATTAAAAAAGGCTCTGTCAAAACAAAGTCTGGAGCTATTTACATCGATTACTTCAGAGGCGGAACCTTTAAATCCTACATGGCGTCCCTTGGCGGAAAAGTTCCTTTTTAAAGGATATCAAATTAAATGATTTCAAAAAAGAAAGTGGTGCCGAAGAGGTGACTTGAACACCCGACCTACTGATTACGAATCAGTTGCTCTACCAACTGAGCTACTTCGGCTAAACAGTTTTATGCAGCAAAATGGGCGTTATGAATCATGTTGTTTATGATCACAGTAATCATTTCATCCGCCATATGAACAGCTAGAAACAACACAAGAAAGGATAAATCCAATCCCCCTGGTGACGGAATAAAGCGCCTTAAATAAGATAAGATTGGCTCTATGATGACACGTAAAAGCTCAAGTATCCGCCCAAAGAACATATTATCCAGACGGATGATCCCAAACAAATAGAGCCAGCTCATCAACGCATAAAACACCAATCCTGCTTTATAAAGCGTTAAAAGATAAGCAACACCTTTTAAAATTGGAATAAATGCCTGATCCATAAAAGTTTTGCCCTCACATGCACAGTATTATGATTTAAGCGGGATATCCTCAGCTTCAATAGCCTTCATCCCCACAACGTGATATCCACCATCAACATGCAGGTTTTCACCCGTCACACCAGCGCCTAAATCACTAGCTAAATAAAGCGCTGACCCAGCGATATCATCCATGGTTGTGTTGCGGCGTAACGGTGCGTTGCTTTGGTTCCATTGTAAAATATAATTAAAATCACCAATTCCTTTTGCAGCAAGCGTCCGCATTGGCCCTGCTGAAATAGAGTTCACCCGAATTGCATATTCACCCAAATCAGCTGCAAGATACCGCACACTTGATTCCAAAGCTGCTTTTGCCACACCCATAACGTTGTAATGAGGCATCACTTTTTCCGCACCATAATAACTCATGGTCAAAAAGCTTCCGCCATCTTTCATCAACTTATGGGCACGCTGACATACCGCTGTAAAAGAGTAACAAGAAATATCAAGCGCCGTATTAAAGTTGCCCCGTGATGTGTTGCAGTATTTTCCCTTCAATTCATTTTTGTCAGAAAACGCAACGGCATGAACAACAAAGTCAAGCTTGCCCCATTTTTTTTCAATATCTGCAAATGTTTTATCTAGATCTTCATCAGACGCCACATCACACGGAAGGACATAAGTGGATCCAACACTCTCGGCTAAGGGTTGTACGCGTCGAAGAAGTATATCATTTTGATAGGTAAACGCTAATTCAGCCCCATTATCTGCAAAAGCTTTAGCAATTCCCCATGCAATGGAAAACTCGTTTGCCACGCCCATAATTAAACCACGTTTTCCTTTAAGTAATTGATGATTCATATTATTAAACTCACTCTTATAAAAACTTTTTATTAAACCCCTAAGGTTAACACGGAATTAACATAGCAGAAACAAGCGGAAATTGGCAACTATTTAACGCTTTTATTAGGTCTCTAATGCCTTTTTTAGTGAGTAGACCAGCATTCGAAATGCAAAAAACTAAACCTAACCACCTTCAAAGAAAGTTCTCTAAGCTTATTTCTTTCCGGGCCCTGGCCAAAAAAACGGATTGTAGGCAACTTCCCACAAATGGTTGTCCAAATCAGAAAAATAACCGGAAAAGCCACCCCAGTCTGCTTTTTCAGCAGGCTTAACAATCGTGCCTCCTGCGTGTTCTGCTTCTTTTAAAGTTTGGAGAACCTGCTCCTCAGTTTCCACAACATGCGCTAACGTCACACCTCGAAATCCTTGCCCTCTCTCCGAAACAGTTGCATCTTTTGCAAGCAATTCCCAAGGATAAAGAGAAAGCCACGATCCTTCTAACTTAAAGAAAGAGATTCCATCTCCCGCTCCCATTTCAAATCGAGGAAACTGCAATCCTTTTTCATAAAAGTCTGTTGATTTTTTAAGGTCCTTCACCCCAAGGGTGATCAAATTCACAAATGGTTTCATAAAAAGTTATCCTTGCTTTTCATCCTCATCAAAAACAATAACATCCTTTTTATCCGCATAATCTAGCATCGCACGCACACGCTCTTCCAGCAGGTCTTTGTCCAAATTATCTGTTTTTAAAAGAGACACCCGATGCGCCAAACGATCATGCTCTTCTTTCTTTTTTTGAAGCTGTTCCTTAGTGGTTTCAACCTGTTTTTTCAAGCGCTCCATGGCATAATACCCATGGTTACCATACAAAAAATAATAAACAAAATACCCTAGAACCAGAAAGGCAAGAACTGGAAACCATAAACGTGATGCGTGATATTTAAAAGTCCGTTTCACTTACACATCATCTTCTGTTAAATCCAACTTTTGAACAGTGACTTCTTCTTCAATGCGCAAAAGTTGATTATATTTTGCCATACGGTCTGTGCGGCACATAGATCCTGTTTTAATTTGACCACAATTAAACGCAACCGCCAAATCTGCAATGGTTGTATCTTCTGTTTCTCCAGACCGGTGAGACATCACGGTGCTATACCCAGCCTCCTTCGCTGCTTGAATCACAGAAGCTGTTTCAGAAAGGGTTCCTATCTGGTTTGGCTTAATCAGAATAGCGTTGGCCACACCACTTTCAATGCCTTTTTCTAACCGCTCCAAGTTGGTAACGAATAAATCATCTCCAACCAATTGAAGTTGATTATCTAATCGATCAGTCAAAAGCTCCCATCCTTCCCAATCATCTTCAGCCATACCATCTTCCAATGAAAACAACGGGTAGCTTTCAGCTAATTGGGCATAATAATCGACCAACTCTTGGGAGGTCAGTTTTTTCCCCGCTAAATGATAAACCCCATCTTTATAAAATTCTGTAGCCGCCGCATCCAACGCAAAAACAATATCTGTTCCTGGCTCATACCCTGCTTTTTGAACGGCTTCCATTAATAAATCCAACGCTTCTTCAGAGGTTTTTAAATTAGGAGCAAATCCGCCTTCATCACCCACCGTCGTAGAAAACCCTTTTTCGTGAAGAACTTTTTTTAACGCCTGAAACACATCATGCCCCATCATCATAGACTCAGAAAAAGATCCTGATGAAATAGGCATGATCATAAACTCTTGGATATCGATGGTGTTATTGGCATGCGCCCCGCCATTCAACACGTTAATCATTGGCAGAGGGAGTTGGCATCCATAAATCCCCCCAATGTAACGGTAAAGCGGCATATCCAATTCATTCGCCATGGCATGGGCAACAGCTAAGCTCGTCCCTAAAATTGCATTAGCTCCTAACCGACTTTTATTCGGCGTGCCATCTAAATTAATTAAGGTATTATCAATAGAGATTTGACGCTCTGCATCCAACCCTGTTAACGCATCAAAAATTTCATCATTCACATGATCAATGGCTTGAATAACAGCTTTTCCACCATAAAAATCATCGCCATCCCGCAATTCAACTGCTTCATGTTTTCCTGTCGAAGCCCCTGATGGCACAGCAGCGCGCCCCACAGCTCCTGATTCCAACTCAACTTCAACTTCAAGAGTGGGTGTCCCACGGCTATCAAAAATTTGTCGTGCGCGAATATCAAAAATGCTGCTCATGGGGTCTCTCTCCTTTTTAGGGTTAAATGATAAGCGGGTTTTCTTTTGCTAGAATATCAAACTCTTTCAACGTCTTCCAGAGGCTTTCCACTTCTTCTAATCGAATCATATTTGGCCCATCGCTCGGCGCTGAATCTGGATCCTGGTGCGTTTCCATAAACACGCCTGCAATTCCTAAACTCACAGCAGCGCGTGCAAGCACCGGAGCAAACTCCCGTTGCCCACTCGACGCACCGCCAAGTCCGCCTGGCTGCATCACAGCATGCGTTGCATCCATAATCACAGGATATCCAGATTGCTTCATAATAGGAAAGGTCCGCATGTCCACAACCAAGTTATTATATCCAAAAGTGGTGCCGCGCTCTGTTAGCAAAATGTTTTCATTTCCCGTTGACGCAACTTTATCCGGAATATGTTTAGCCTCTGCCGGGGATAAGAACTGGCCTTTTTTCACATTAATCGGCTTTCCTGTTTTTCCAGCGGCAACCAACAAATCGGTTTGCCGACACAAAAAAGCGGGAATCTGAAGAACATCCACCACCTCAGCAACCTGAGAGCATTGCGCTTCCGTATGTACATCCGTTAAAACAGGACACCCAACTGTATCTTTGATTTCTTGAAAAACTTCTAGGCTTTTTTCTAAGCCAATCCCTCGTTTTCCCGTTAAGCTGGTTCGATTCGCTTTATCAAAAGACGTTTTAAAAACAAATGGAATGCCAAGCTTTTCAGAAAGATTCATTAACTCAGAGGCCATCATCATCGCATGATCTCGCGTTTCCATCTGGCATGGCCCGGCAATAATCATCAATGGAGATTCATTAGATACATCAATTGAATTTATACGAATATGTTTATGGTTCATTTAAGACTCCTTTTTCTTCTGCACTGCAGCATTTAAAAAACTTACAAAAAGCGGGTTTGGCACACCCACATGCGATTCAAACTCTGGATGGTACTGCACTCCAATCATCCACGGATGGTCTGCCACTTCCACTGCCTCTGTCAAACGTCCATCTGGGGAGATCCCTGAAAAACTTAGCCCAGCAGACTCTAACTCTTCTTTATACTTTAAGGTCACCTCATACCGATGACGATGACGCTCTTGAACACTCTCAGCGCCGTATGCCTGTGCTAATTTTGTACCCGGCTTGATGGCGCACGGATAAGAGCCTACACGCATAGTTCCACCCAATCGATCTTCTTCAGAACGCTGCTCCGTCACACCTTCTTTATCCCATTCCGTAATCAAAGACACAACAGAAACACCCTCGGAAGAAAACTCACTAGACCCAGCATCTTTCCAATTTAAAACAGATCGGGCATATTCAATAACCATCAACTGCATGCCCAAACAAATTCCTAAGCAAGGCACATTATTTTCTCGTGCAAATGTTAATGCCCTTAACTTGCCATCCATCCCACGGGGGCCAAACCCACCAGGAACAATCAATGCATCTAGTCCTTGAAAATATGAGATATCTGATTTTTCTTCCAACTCTTCTGCAGAAATCCAACGAATATCAATTGCTTGATTCAACGCCACCCCTGCATGAATCAAGGCTTCCACTAAAGACTTATACGCATCTTTTAGCTTTTCATATTTCACCACCATGCCAACGTTCAGAACGCCTTCTGGATTTTTTAAAACGGTGGTCAACTCCTGCCAAGGCGCCAAGTTAGGCGTCTTAAAAGAAAGCCCAAAATAAGACAAAATTTCCTGATCTAATTTATCATCATGAAAACACAAAGGGACTTGGTAAATAGACGGAACATCCATAGCATTAATAATACGCTTCTTAAGAACATTACAAAACAAAGACAACTTATCTCGCGCTGAGTCAGGCAATTTTTTCTCCGTCCGACACAACAAAAAGTCAGGCTGGATCCCTAAACTCAAAAGATCTTTTACAGAATGTTGAGACGGCTTTGTTTTGAATTCATCCGTGGTCTTAATAAAAGGCACCAATGTTAAATGCACATACGCACACCGATCTGCCCCCAGATCAATTTTCAACTGACGAATGGCTTCAATAAAAGGAAGCCCTTCAATATCACCAACTGTTCCCCCAATTTCACAAATCATAAAATCAAGGTCATCGCTCTCATTCAAAACAAAGGATTTAATCGCATCAGTGATATGAGGCACCACCATAACAGTCCCACCCAGATAATCTCCGCGGCGTTCTTTCTCAATCACTTCATAATAAATTTTTCCCGCCGTTGTGTTATCTTGGCGAGACCCTGGAACACCTGTGAAACGTTCATAGTGCCCTAAATCCAGATCTGTTTCTGTGCCATCTCGGGTCACATAAACTTCCCCATGTTCATAAGGGTTCATAGTACCTGGATCAAAGTTAATATAAGGATCTAGTTTGCGAATGCGAACTCTATAACCATGCGCTTGAAGAAGTGCTGCAATAGAGGCCGAAGCAATTCCTTTCCCTAAAGAAGAAAGCACTCCACCTGTTACAAAAATAAAACGCGCTGCCATCTCAGCTCCTTATTCAAGATGCATAAATTAAATTTTAAGTGGTCAGGATGTCCACAAACACTCAGAGTTTAGCTTTTCAAAAAAGCTAAATAAAAACAAGTTTATTTTGATGTGGCAATATTTGGAGCAGAAATATCAGCGGGCTTTTCTTTAGAAGCACTCTTTGATGCTGAAACAACGTCTGCAGCCTGTGGCGCTTCAATACCTTGTTCCATTTCATCAATCACTTTTTCAACACCCTGTGCTTTCTTTTCTGTTTGCTCTTCCACAATAACCTGGTCAAGCAAGGAACTGTTTTTTGATTTTTGGTTGGCCACAATAGCAATGATTAAACACAAGACCATAAATCCTGTTGCCAAAAGTGTTGTGGAGCGCGTTAAAAAATCAGCCTGACCACGGCGCGTCATAAACCGACTCATACTTTGCCCACCTTGCTGAGACACCAATCCACCCCCTTCACTTTTTTGAAGCAGAATAAAACCGATCATAGCGAGAGCCACAAACGCTTGCAAAATGATTAGAAAAATTTCCATACGCCTAATCCTTAAATTAAAATAAATCTCTTCCACTAATAGGCTGTTTAAGCCACAAATGCAACCTTAAAGTAAGGAAAACACCCTTAACAAAAAGGAGGTCAACGCTCTTTTAGGCAGCCTTTAATCTCTTCGGATTCAATACCAAAAAAGCCAACAGAATCGCCAAACTTGCAAAACCAATGCTTGTAAAAAAGGCATAAGAAGATCCAAACGTATCCCACAAATGCCCGGCTAAGGTGCTGCTCCCTAAATAACTCAGCCCTGTTATAAAGTAGAACACACCAAAGGCAGTGCCGCGCACTTCTTTTTCAACCACATCACTAATCAAAGAAAGAAAAATACTAATGGTGGTGCTCATTTGAGCGCCCCAAAAGAAAATACCCAACATCACCAAAAATACATTAGACCCAAAACCCATTAACACGTTGGCAAAGATCATAAACACAAACCCTGTGATTAAAATCATGCGTCGGTTGTAGCGATCAGAAAGATACCCCAAAGGATACGCCACAAGGAATTGACCAATGTTCATGGTCACCATCACAATAGGGCCTAAGGCTTGAGGCAGCCCCACATCATTCGCACGCCACGTTAAAAGGCTTTCACTAAAGTGCGCCATTTCAAACGTCGCGGCAACGCAAATGATCATCCAAAAAGGTAAAGAAAGCTTTTTCAAATTCTTTCGATAACACACTTTTTCTTTAGCTTTTTTCTTCTCTGGCATCACCTCATGGTCTGTTGCATCCCGGTGTGATTTAGGCTCTTTCACAAAAAGCATCAGAAGAATTAAAGAAATAAAAGCAGGCACTGTTGCCACCATAAAAACCATCATAAACTCATCTTTAGACGGCAATGAATAATCATGGCTAAACGTGTATAAAATCCCCATACCAAAAAAGGCCCCAAAAACAGAGCCAATGGTCTTCATGGAGCGCATAAATCCATAACTCGCACCCCTCCTATTTTCTGAGGTCACATCTCCAACTAAGGCATCCCGCGGCGACGCAATCGTTCCATTGGAAAAGCGGTTAATGGCCTGCGCGACAAAAACAATCATCACATTTGATGCAAACAAATAAAGGGGCTTTGACAAAACGGCTAGTCCATATCCAAATACCAACACCTTTTTACGGTTTTGCATAAAGTCACTGATCACCCCTGAGGCAATGCGCGTTAAATACGAAATAAATTCCACCAACCCGTCAATAAAGGCTGTGGTTTTTGCAGATGCGCCCAAAACATTTTTCATGTACATGGGCAAGTTGCTGTAAATCATCGTGGTGGAGATGTTAATAAGAAGGCCTACAACCGATAAGATCACAACAGTTATAGGAAGATAAAAAAGATGCTTTTTCACGGGCACTCTGTCATTCGTTCCTTGTGCTTCTACTTAACCAGTCTCAATAAAAAAATCAAGGTATTTGTTGAAAGGCTTTGTATGTTTAAAATCGAAAACAGCCGTGAATACAGTCTTTCTTATTCCTAACCCTGCATCTAAAGGTTTCTCTTTTTCACCATATTTCTATCCCGAAGCACTTTCTTCTATAAAATCATTTGAGCTTCGCAATTTATTGACTAGACCCCAAAGCCGTCGTAGCAATGAGACTGTGGAGAACTTATATGTAGTAAAGGAAAGAGAAGAATAATAATTGACTCCCCTCTACATCTCCCTCCTTACGTCCCGGTGCACCTCTCTTCTACGTCCTGGTGCACCTCTCTTCTACGTCCTGGTGCTTGACACCAGGACCCAGTCATAAATGTGCGCAGCTCAACTGACTGTAAAGAGGTGTTCCACCCCATTGGTCACAGGACTCCGCGATCAAGTCGCGGAGCGTCGGAAGAAGAGGCGGTATTTTCCTCTTCGTCCTGCCCCTCCTCTCTATATGCCCTAGTGATTAACATCAGGATCCAGTTACAGAAGCCCCCCCCCTGAGCTTAAAAAAACAAAAAAACCTCCTGCGCAGGACGCCCTGCTCAAGAGGTTATAATTAAGTTCCAAAGATTCTCCCTTGTTTTTCAGCAGCCAATCAAACTAACGGCTGAAAAGGGTCATCAAAATCAGAGGAGCCAACCAAACTATTTCTATGCTCTTTCTTACTCTTCTTTCCTTTATTCCGTTGTGGAGACGACGGCGCACTTTGCACACCTCTTCTCATCATAGGAGGCGTTGTCGTGCCCATTGATGCATTCGTTCTATCGCTAAGACCACGCTGCACTTTAGGAGCAAAAATGTTCTCCTGACCTACCACATCAAAACCAGGATCCAAAGCAGCGCCCTCTGAATTTTTGGTTGCTTGTGAAGACTGCTGCGCATTTCCTGTCATAGAAAAACCAGAACCATCATCATTCAACTGACCAAAATCCGCATCCCCTTCATTTAGAGGCTTCCATATGCTAGGAAGGCTAAAATCAACTGGCAACGAACTACTATCATCATCTACAGAAAATTCAGAAAAATCTAGGGATCAAGTTT
>CAYGMA010000004.1:0-6440 GCA_964351045.1 uncultured Holosporaceae bacterium
GACCATGTGGGACGTTCATGTTGGATATAAGTTTGCCCTAAACACAAGCAAACTTCACACTTCAAGCATGCAGTCTTGGAAATTCAAAACAAAACCACACGGTTTTTCCATCAGAACTGGTATTTCTTACAAATTCTAAAGAAAACTGGTTTAACCAAAAAAGCCTGGCCACTATGGTCAGGTTTTTTTATGTCTAGACTAGCCACGAACTACGCAGAAAAGCCTTTAACCACACTAAAAAATCACGCTTGATTGGGTGTGGAACTAAAAAAATACAAAGAGCTCCCTAGAAACATTTTTTGTGTCATCTAGAAAGCCCTTCAAGTTTTAAGAAGCAGCCCTTCTTAAATTCTACCCCAACGTCTGTGATTAAAAGAATGGTAGTAAATATCATAGATCCCGCCAACATTATCTCTTTGTTTATAGGTCCTAATCCATCCTTCTTTTATATCAGAATCTTCATCTTCACCCTGTACAACTTTTCTTTGCATTTTTTTTACATACGAATTTATCCTGTCTCTCAATAATGCATCATCGCGCACGCGGAAAAGCCCTTGACAATAAACATCAATACCAACATTTCTCAACACCATTGCTGTAAAAGTACAACAATTATGATAACCCAAAATTCCAGTTACGTGAAATTTAATTTCCATACCACCGCTCCCCCAAACAGACAAAGTCTTTTTAAAATCTGTAATCCTGGTGTTAGGAATTAAAAAAGCACAATATTTATCGTAAATTGAAGGCGCATCATCAGCTAAGCCATTAGCTATTGTTCTATCAAAATCAGGCAAATGTGTAAAATTGCTCTACTTCTTCTGTTTTCTTTTCTCCATGTTTGACGATATTTTCGAATCTCTTTTTTAGCACGATGACAAAGTGTTAAAATTTCCTCTGTATCAAGCTTTATTATATTTGAGTTTGTTCCTAAATCATTCTCCGCATCTCCCTTTCTATTCACAAAATGAAGGCCTTCATAATAATAATTTTGGCCTTTTTGCATCTGGAAAATCAGCAAAGGATGCTTTGGGTTGTGGTCTACTCTTTCTTCAGCTACAGGCTCTGGTGTTCTAAAGCAAAGAATCACTGAAGTATACCCATCACGATTAATGTCATAAAAAACCCCCTTGGTTAAGCACTTTTCTCTATCAGGTTCTTCTCCCCCATTACCGGGATTACCAGGATGAGAAACATATGTAGAAACTTCCTTCTCAACTTCATACTCCAAAGGATACCCAACTCTAGGAGGCATTCCAAAAACATAATTGCTTAAATGAAAAATAAATAAAAATATAAAGATTTTAATTAAGTTAGCACTATCAGAATAATATAATTTGTTGTCTTTCATAATTCCTCCAAATAATTTTTTAATGAACATTTCTTCGCGTCATAAATAAATACATCCGATAAAAGAGTCGTGATGTTGTACCCATATCAGGCGCCACATGCCTTGCAATATCATTTTCAATATTTGACCCAGAAGCTAACACGCCTTCAAAGAAGCGCTGAATTGTAAGAGGGTTAACAGCTTTAAAAGGGAATCTAAGGTTGGTTGCGTGACAGCAAGACGTTAGTAATTCAGATAAATATGACAACCTTGTATGAGAAAGGTATTGCAAAACACGTCTACCGTTAACATCATCAATACCAGCCCCCCCCCGACCACATTCTCTACCACTACCGGTTGCATCATACGACTTTCTGAAGTCGATCCAACGTGAGTTATTTATAGGAATAAAGCCCCATCTCCGCCTCATTTCATTGCTTTTAAGTAACCTTACAAGCCTCATAACCTTTGGCATCCCCCTCTGTTTAAGAAGAACATTAGCAAAATAATGACCTGACGAGGCTAAGCGTGTGTCTATTCCCTCTAAAGATCTTAAACTATCTATGTATATCCTTTTAAACAAGCCTTCTACGTTTTTTTCCTTAAGAGGCCAATATTGAATTGGGTAAAGCAATTTCTCTGATGTTAGAAATTCAATAGGATTATTAGAATATTTAGCAGCTGTAAAAAGATCCATTTCAAAGCGGGTATATGGCCCTTTTTTATTCACCCCATTTCTAGGTCTTCCATCACTATACGTTATTTTTTCATTATCAGGATGAATATCTATCACCATAAAATCATAATTATACATATCAACAAGGTCAGCCCCTACAGCTGGCGCTCCATCATTAGCTTGATCATCATTTCTCATTACCCTCGCATCTAAAGGGCTCCGATGAACAAAAACTAAAGAGATCTTATCTTCTGGAAAGGTAAAAATAGGACGATCGTCAAATCTATCAGTCAACCTTAAAGCTAAGTAGGCATGCGTCTTGCACAAATCAAACCGACTAATATTTTGAACACGCTGAGCATGATACTCAGCATACTTATAAGTTAAACTCAAGTCATTCACCAGAGGGCCTACATTCAGCTCAGCACCTTGCTTTTCAAGAGATTGATAAGGAACAATTCCCCCTCCTCTATCATGCTCTACTTCACATTCTTCAGGCCCAACAGCAAATATTGGAGAAATAAATAAATGGAAAAAGCCTATTAACGCTAAGAAATTCACAAACTGAAACTTTTGAGAAAACTTAAAATATATATAATAAAAAATCATTTCATTATCCTCTATTCAAAACAACTTTTGCTAAACTCGTCACCTTAACTACTAGTCCAGCCATAGCTCTTGTATGATCAGCGTTACAACACCCTGACTTTCCACAAAATCCTCCGCCACATCCAAAATAACATCTGCTGGTTCTAACCCCTCTATCTGGTGAATTTCGGTAATTTTCTATTGCACACGTTGTGCAGTGTTCCTGCCTATAATTTAAGTTACCCGATAATGGATTAACATGCGCTTGCTGTTCTCCATTTTGGTGTCTTCTAATTTCTTCATGCTGTCCTGATAGAGGATTAAACCGAGTTAAAGGAAGTTCATGTTCTTCCTCCGGTGGAACGGCAGAAAGATTAAAAGTGAAGAATAACGCCAATAGTAAATAAAGTGCTTTCATAATTTTGTGTCCTTAACATGATTTAGTTCACTCACAAAAGCACCCTTATGTGCTTAATATCTCCAGCATAAACTCCGGTGACAATTATTTTTTTTATTTTTTTTCAACTTGCATAGCTAAATTCATATAAAAGAAGACTGGAAGAAAAGGAATTCTTTCAATTTCAAAAGATTCAAATTCTCACATACGCCACACCCAGATGTCCTCTCTCCACATCCCGTGAATTGATTGCACGGCAAGAGTTAAAAAACAGGAAAAGAAGTTATCTTGGAATAATAATATTTTGATAGGAGTATTTTATCTAAATTTAGCTATATTAATCTTTAGGGAATACCGACTGTCCTTATTTCTTGATTTATGCCACAACCTCATTTACCCCCTTTTTTGGCACTTAGAAAAATCTTTTTTCCTTCTTCTTCAACACTTGAACAGCAGCATGATAACGGTCAGACGACATTTCTTTAAAAAAGTCTTTTAACCCCCTCATCCCCAACGCTTTACTTAATGCTGGGTTTCCAGAAAAATGGCTATTTTCCCCGTTTTTACATAGCCATTCCTGCAAAGAATCTGGGAGCTCTCCTATATGCGTTTGATTTAAAAGCCCTGCTCCCTTTAACCCTTGACGCAACTGCCACAAACTATAATGCAGAAGAGTGAGAAGCTTTTTTAAATAAAGCCGAGCCTGCTCAGCTTGCGTTGCAGGCCTTCCTAGATACAGATTTAAAAACTCTTTCTCTTGACTATCAGACAAACAAAAGAAATAGCTAAAGGCGGCCAGGTCATCATACGGATCCCCTGTTGCAGAATCCCCCCAATCAATTAACTTCAGCTGCCCTTTTGGAGTCTTCAACACATGCTTTTGATGAATATCCACATGAATCATTCTTTTTGAAGAGTGCTTTAAATATCTCCCAATAAGCTTCACAGACTTTTTAAGAAGCTTAAGATCAATTGGTACTTTTTTACATTTCTTTAAATCTTGAATCCGATGCAAAACACGATTTTCAATTTTCACAACGCGCGGAAAAAGGTATTTAGGTTTAGAAACTGCATGCATTTCTTTCAAAAGATGGGCCATTTTCCTCAAGTCATCCTGACTCAATGGAACTTTTAGCATCTTGCCTTCAAGCCATTGCCAAACAACAACTTTCTGATCAGAGGAAACATAAAGCACCTTAGGTCCAAAATCCAACTCACCTGCAAGCCAACTACGATACGCCCCCCTCTTTTGCGCATATACTGTACGTCCAAAAATCCTTAGCCCCAGCTGTTTTCCAGGGCATTGAATATGATAAACCTTATCTGGAGAATGACTCAGCAAAGAAGCAGAACACTTCCTCTCAAGCCCAGGGAAAGCCCGCTGCAACTCTTCATATTCTCCCTCCCCTAAAACAGGCTTTAAGTCAGAAAATGACTGAGAGGAAGCCGAGCTAAAAGATTGCACCGCCTCACCACATAGAGAAAATAAGAAACTAAAAAAGAAGAAGGCCCATCTCATGAGAAGAGTATACGGCCTTTATCAAAAAACAACCACCCAGTTTTCATCAGTCCATCAAACCAAGAAGCCGCTTTTTTAACTAACCGTCCGTGCGATTTCTTCAATCTCAGAGCACTCAATAAAGTCGCCCTCTCGAAGGTCGTTATAATTTTCAAACGCCATCCCGCACTCATATGATTGCTTCACTTCTTTCACTTCGTCTTTAAAGCGTTTAAGCGTTTTCAAATTCCCTTCATGAATTACCACGTTATCCCGAAGCAATCGTACTTTAGATCCACGTTTTACAACGCCTTCTGTCACATAACATCCTGCAATTGTACCAACTTTAGAAATTTTGAAGACCTGTTTAACTTCAGCTTTTCCAATAAATTTCTCTTGCTGGATAGGAGAAAGCAATCCACTCAAAACAGCTTTCACGTCATCAATCAAATCATAAATGATAGAGTAATAGCGAATCTCAACGCCTTCTTTCTCAGCATGATCCCGCGCCAGCGTATTAGCACGAACGTTAAACCCAACAATTAGTGCATTTGAAGCCATCGCAAGACTCACATCAGACTCTGTGATTTCACCCACACTCATATGGGCCACTTTCACTTCGAAATCTTCATTATTGATTTTAGCTAAAGAGCTTGCAATCGCCTCAGAAGACCCATGAGCATCTGATTTAATAATCACGTTAAGAACTGTTTTATCGCCTTCTTTGCTTGGTCCAAAAAGGTTTTCTTTCTTCAGTTTATCTTGTTTAGCCGCTAGTTTTTCTTTCTGACGTTTCAATCGAAACTCTGCTATTTCCTTGGTTTTTGCTTCATCTTTCAACACGATGAAAGAATCCCCTGCCACAGGCACGCCGTTAAACCCAATAATCTCAACCGGAAGCGCTGGAGAAGCCGTTTTAATTTGTTGCCCTTTATCATTTAGCATGGCCCGCACACGCCCATATTGTGTTCCTGCCACAAATGTATCCCCAACAGATAACGTTCCTTTTTGAACAAGAACTGTTGCCACAGGACCCCGTCCTCGATCCAATCGGGATTCAATCACAACACCCAGAGCGTTTCTCTCAACAGGAGCCTTCAGATCCAACACTTCTGATTGAAGCAAGATTGCCTCAATCAATTTGTCTAAATTCAGCTTTTCCTTCGCAGAAACTTCCACACATAAAACGTCCCCGCTTAAGTCTTCAACCACCAACTCATACTGAAGCAGTTCGTTTTTCACACGCATAGGGTCTGTATCAGGCTTATCAATTTTATTGATAGCCACAATAATAGGAACATTCGCTGATTTTGCGTGGTTAATCGCTTCAATGGTTTGATCTTTAATCCCATCATCTGCCGCAACAACCAGAATCACAATATCCGTACAATTCGCCCCGCGTGCCCGCATTTCCGTAAAGGCCGCGTGCCCTGGCGTATCGATAAACGTAATCAACTGACCATCTTTATTGGCAATTTGATACGCCCCAATATGCTGCGTAATCCCACCAGCTTCACCGCTCACCACATTGGTTGACCGCATGGCATCTAGAAGAGATGTTTTCCCATGATCCACGTGCCCCATAATGGTCACAACGGGAGGCCGTGTGATAAACGCAATATCTTTATCTTCCTTCAAATCATCTTCTAAAAGATTTTTTTCCAGGTCATCATCAGAAACACGCTTTACCGTATGCCCCAATTCTGTTGCAACAAGCTCAGCTGTATCCACATCCAAAACCTGCGTAATGGTTGCCATAGTCCCCATATTCATGAGTATTTTAATCACATCTGCTGCCCGCTCTGCCATCCGGTTAGCAAGCTCTTGCACTGTGATGGTTTCAGGAAGAATAATTTGTCTTGAGATTTTTTGCGCCTCTCCCTCTTCCATCCCCAGCTTTTTTCTTTCCTTAGCGCGCGCACGCCTCACAGCTGCTTCACTCCGCATCCGC
>CAYGMA010000004.1:6450-18450 GCA_964351045.1 uncultured Holosporaceae bacterium
GTCATCGCCTTCATTTAAGGCCTGAGAAACCGTTAACTTCCCAGAACGTCTAGGCGCTTCACGGCGAGAAACCACCCGACGCACCTCTTCTTTTCGAGTTTTAAGCCCTAATTTTCCAGCACTTTTTTGTGCAGGACCATCAGAATCAAATCCACCTTCTTTTCTAGACGCCCCTGCTTTTGCATGCGATTTACGCCCTGAGGACTCTTCTAATTTCGCAGGCGTCATATCAGGCGTTAAAGCCTCTGACACAGCCTCAGCTTCTTGTTTTTCTTTTTGAAGTTCTAAGACTCTCTTTTTTTCTTCTTCAAGCTTTTTAAGAGCCTCAACACGGCGCAATTCATCTTGCTTTAGCTTGTCCGCCTGATGTTGTTCCCCTAAAGAAGAAACTTCCTCTTGCAACGCCTTTAAACGCTCTTGCAAAGAAAGGGTTGAGGCTTCTTCCTCTTGGTGCTCTTGAAAAGCTGCTTTTAATTTATCGTCAGAAGAAAGAGATTTACCTGGTTTGACAAGCGTTGATCGATCCATTTGCATCCCTCTCATACGAGAGCCCGATGAACGTGTCTCAGAAGAAGCGCCTGACTTTAACCCACTTCTTGGGGTTTTTGATTTTTTAACCTCAATAATGGTTTTATTGCCCGTAGTTCCAGATTTAGATCCCACCAAATCATTAATTTTTAGCTTTTTTGAAAGCGTTAAAGGCTTTTTTTTATCATCTGTCATTACAAAACCATTTCTAAATATTTAGGTTAAACTCTTAAGCCATGATAGCTCCATGAAAAGAAAAAAAAGTATTACTTTGTTTCTTCATCTTCAAACCAGTGAGCCCGTGCTTGCATAATAATATCATTCGCCATTTCAAGAGAAATGTTTTCGGCGCCAAAAATATCAACCAATTCATCACCAGCAAGATCTGCTAAATCATCAAGCGTGCGGCATCCATTTTCAGCCAACGCCAAAAGAAGTTCTGGAGTCAAAGGCTCAAACTCTAGAAGAGAGGCATCAACGCCTAATTTTTTCACCTTCTCAGTGATTTCCGCATGCTTTTTCTCAAGCGCTACTTTAGCTCGTTTCTGCACTTCTTGTGCTAAACTTTCTTCAAACCCTTCTACATCCAAAAGGTCTTCTAGTTCAGAGTAAGCAATGGCATCTAAGGAATCAAACCCTTCAGAAATCAATAAATGAGCAATCACTTCATCAATATCCAGAGCCTCAATCAACTCGCTTGATACTTTCTTAAACTCATCGGTACGTGATTTTGTATCGTCTGTTTCAGACGTCACACTCACCTCTAAACCTGTCAGCAAGCTGGCCAAACGCACGTTCTGCCCACGACGACCAATGGCAATACTCAAATTATCATCTGGCACAACCACTTGAACCTTTCGGGATTCTTCATCATACACCACACGTGAAATTTCAGCTGGAGCCAACGCACTAATGACAAAGCTCGGAACATCTTCCACCCAAGGAATAATATCCACGCGCTCACCTTGCAGCTCATTAACAACAGCAAGCACACGACTTCCACGAACTCCCACACAAGATCCAACAGGATCAATGCTTGGATCATTTGCTTTAACAGCAATTTTTGCCCGACTTCCTGGATCCCGTGCAACAGAAAGAATTTCGATCACCCCATCATAGACTTCTGGAACTTCTTGCATGAAAAGCTTTGCCATAAACTGAGGATGAGACCGAGATAAAAAGATTTGTGGCCCTCGGTTATCACGCACCACGTCAAGAACATAAGCCCGCACACGGTCGCCAGGCCTTAAAACCTCACGAGGAATGGCTTCATCACGGCGCAACACGCATTCATTCCGATTCACATCAATAATAAAGTTTCCAAATTCAACACGTTTAACGATACCGCTAACAATCTCACCAACTTTATCTTTAAACTCTTCATACTGACGTTCACGTTCTGCTTCACGCACGCGTTGATTCACGATCTGACGTGCTGTTTGTGCTGCCATACGACCAAAAGAAATAGGCGGAAGCTCATCTACTAAAAAATCACCCACAACTGCATCAGATTTTTCTGCTTGAGCGTCTTTCAACAAGATTTGCTTATCTTCATCTTCAATGGCTTCAACCACTTCACGATAGCGTTTTGTTAGAATTTCCCCTGTCTTGCGGTCAATCGAAACACGGATATCATTTTGCATACCATATTTATTCAAAGCAATTTTTTGAATTGCTTCTTCCATGGCTTGCACAACAGTTTCTTGATCAATTAATTTTTCACGTGCGACGACATCAGCAACTTGTAAAATTTCGTTATGAACAGCTACCATTTTTGGGTTATTCCTTTAAAAATATTAACACATCTGTGCTCCAGATAAACAAAAAGGGGATTTAAATCCCCCACCTCTTTTGAAGCAGCAATAATTTTGCCCTTAGTATAGTTCGTGATTTAGAGATTTCAAGAAAAAAGCACACTATTTACAGGAGTAATCGAAAATAAATCTGTTACACCATTTAGTGAAGAAAAAGGCAACGCACGTGCTGAATAAAACCCAGCGCCATTTTCTCCCCTAAAAACCTTCTGTTCTTTCTTCAAGTTGCGCTGAAAGGCCTTAAGTTGAGACGCCCCAATTTGAGCCGTCTGCTCTGCTTTAATTTGTGTCTCAACTTTTTTTGCCGCTCTAAGTTTTCTCTTAAACTGCTCTGCCCTACGCTTCCAATAATCTCCTCGAAACATCGCAAATGCTTGTCGATCAACTTCAGACTCTCCAAACTCTGGATTTCCCCGTTTATAGTGAAGCTGAGTTCCTCCAGCCGTTGAATGAGCTGTGTAAGTAATTTCTAGAATCGCATGGTGATCACACTGAACTAAGTGATGCAAATTAATAGACCTATTATCTGGCCCAAGAGGCGCAACGCCTTGGCGCATCCGTTCAAGGTTTGTCCGCCCCAAATCATCCACTTTTTCAATATCAATAAGTGAATCGTTTTGAACCACAACTCTTTTTAAAGATCGTCCATCGTCTCCCTTCAAAGTTCTATCCCGCATAAGAACCGCTCGAGAAAATCCAAATCCATCTTTTGATAAAATAAGTTTTTCATATGCTGTCCGAGCGATTTCACTTCGGCACATAGTGGATGAAGAAGAATCTTTAATAAACGCTTCCTTTTGTTTGAAAATCTCTGACTTTAAAACGCCTAAAGCTTCTGCTTCTGCTTGTAAAATTCTCCCTGCTTCCACACTTAAATCAGCGGCAAGAACTGTGGGTCTTTCAATTTCTTTATGCTGACGTCTTTTGAGTCGCCCCAAACGTCTACCTTGCCGACGTTTTGCTTCAGTAGGAGAAAGAGGAGCAACCAATTTTTGATTAGGAGAAACAACAGTCAATCGATTTGCAACGCTCCCTAGTGGCATATTATCTTGTCCATGGGGGCTAAAAATAGGTGTCATTTGAGAAGCAGAGGTTGGCAGGCAACGTCCATCCGTTCTTTTTGTACGCACATGAGGGGTTTTTTTCCCAAAAGCCATTTTTAAAACAGGCTCAGGCAAAACGAACTCATCCGCACGATTTCTTGAAGAAGGATTGTTTTTCTTTCTGGTAGCGCTTTCTTTTGCCTTCTTCAAAGGCAACTCTCCATTCAGCTCAAAAGGAATAGGTCTCAATGCTAAAATTTTTTCAGACCGTTGCGCCGTTCTCAAATTAGAACTAAACCGCTGACCAGGCGTTTCAATACTGGCTGCATCCCTTATCAGGAAAGAACTTCTTACTTCTTCAGAAACAAAAGACAAAGAAGCCTCTTCTTCCCACGTGCTTGAATCTTCAAAAAACTGACTATCGTTTCGTTGAGGAGCACTTCCCTCAGGCTCCAGTCCAAAAGCATCAGCCTTAACAGAGCTAAAAACGCACGTTGAAATAGGACATTGCTCCTCACCTTCTCCACACCTTTTTTCAGGAAGAACTGAAAGAGAAGAAAAAGAATAAATAAATAATAAAAAATAAAAAAATCGCATAATTTTCTCTAATTAGACGACTTTTAAATAAATTTTTAATAAAAAAAAGTAAATAGCTAATTTTAATAAATAAAAAACAAAATCTTATAGCCTTGATTTTACTTAAATTTTTTTCTAAATTATTTATATTTAAATTTTTATACTTAAATTGACCAAAAAAGTAAACGGATCCATTAAAATAAAAATAAAGTAAAAATGCATTTATAAAATAAAAAAAGAGGGAGCCACCCCTCTCTTTTCCTTACACCACCTCACACGCCCCCCCAGAAAGCCCCCCAGCTTTAACTCAATGCGCTCGATCTTTTAGAATCTCCAAAACTTCTTCAGCCAGCTCCAAATCTTTTAATTCAGAACCACTCCCCCCTTCTGGTGAATTGCTTGTTGCCCGCGTTCGAATCACAACCGTTCCCAATCCAGCTCTTCTTTGAAAAGGTCCCCGATTCAACGCAACCTCATTGATAGACTCATACTTAATATAATGCTGCGTGTGATTAATGAACCGCGCTTCAATCTTAACTCCCTCAGACCCAATGGTATAAGCCGTATTTTTATAAATATATTTCTGGGCCCGATAAAATAAAAAAGAAGCAAGGCACAGCACACTCAAGAGAAGGAAAATTCCAACAAAAACAGAGTTCGGCACAAACAACAAAACCGCCCCTCCAAAACATAAAAATGGCGAAAGAACAAATAACAGAAAGCTGACCCGCGCACAAAGAACACTCAACTCAAATTTGGGAACAACTCTCAACTCTCTTTTTTTCATAATAAATAATTTTATCGTTTTTTTTAAATTTCAGTTGAATCAATAAATTCAATGAATTATACATCCATTTATTAAAAACAAAAGGAATAAAAAATGAAAAAACTATTTTTCTTAACTGCTTTGTGTGTTGGCTCTTTATCCGCAATGGATCACGACCCAGCAGAAGACCCCAACCAAGGAAACTGGACCGCTTCCTACCAAACAAAAATTGGACAAATAACCCACACTGCTGAGTGCATAAAACTAAACAATGCTGGAATCAGCATAACAGTAGGAAACGCACTTAATATGGCCACCGGCAGCAACTTTAATGGCTATATTTTCGAAAAAGACCTGGCCCTCAAAACAAACTCCACTCAACAAAAATTTGAAGCACAGCTAAAATCGTCTGGCCTCATGAAAAAATAATCAATCCCTAAAAAAGGCCCATCATTGGGCCTTTTTTCTCTTATCTCCAAATCCCAACCCCAAAAACAGCTGTCCTCTAATACCCCTTGATTCCTCCCTACAGAGTTTGCTAAACATAAGCTTATGAAAAAAATACTCTCTGGCATTCAACCAACTGGCAACATGCACCTAGGCAATTACCTCGGGGCCATCAAAAACTGGGTTCAACTTCAAAATGAAAATGACTGCTTATTTTGTTTAGTTGATCTTCACGCCCTCACAACGCGCCCCGACCCAGAGGCTCTCAAGAAAAGCATTTTATCAGGTGCAACTCTATACTTAGCAGCCGGGATTGATCCTAAAAAATCCAGTATCTTTGTTCAGAGCACCGTCCCTGCCCACACCGAACTCATGTGGATCCTCAGCTGTTTCACCCCTTTGGGTTGGCTTAACCGCATGACACAATTCAAAGAAAAATCAGGAAAAAACAAAGACCAGTCCGTTTTAGGCCTTTACTCTTACCCAGTGCTCATGGCTGCTGACATCCTTCTTTATCAAGCAACTCATGTCCCTGTGGGAGAAGATCAAAAACAACACATTGAGATGACCCGGGATTTAGCCATCACCTTCAATCAGCAACTGGCACAAGATGTTTTCACCATTCCTGAGCCTATGATTAGCGATACCGGATGCCGCATCATGAGTTTGCGAGATGGCACAAAAAAAATGAGCAAGTCTGATCCGTCTGAAGGAAGCCGCCTCTCTTTGTTTGATTCCCCTGAAGAGATCAGCAAAAAACTCAAGAAAGCAAAAACAGATGCCAACCCCTTCCCATCTTCAAAAGAGGAAGCAAAAGGCCGGCCTGAGGTTCAAAACCTCATTCAGATTTACTGCACACTAAGCAATACGTCTCCTGAAACCCTTTATAGCTCTTACGGAGGAGAAGGCTTCGCCCCTTTCAAGCAAGCATTAACGGACTTATGCCTTGAAAAGCTCGCCCCCATTCGCATGGAGTATGAAAAGCTAAGCGCAGATCCTGGATATGTACAAAGCGTTTTAACCCAAGGAAAAGAAAAAGCAGAGGCCACTGCCAATCAAACGCTGCGCTCTGTGAAAGCTGTTTTAGGCCTTCCGGTTTAAGGCCCTTTTCTTTCTCTCCAGTTTCAGTAAAAGCAGGTTTGATCCTAAAATCAATCCGCCCCCAATTAAAACAAGCCAAGACGGAACTTCAAAAAACAGGAAGAATCCAACCAAGATATTCATGGGAAACCGCGAAAACTTAAAAGGCGAAATAAAAGAGGCTTCCGCATGCGTATAGGCTTGAACAAGTAACGCCTGCCCTCCTGTAAAAAGAACACCCACACCCACTAGCCGAACAAAATCCATCAAAGAAGGTGTTTCCCAATAAAAAAGTGCCGGCACTAAAGAAAAGACACACATAAAAAACATCAAATAAAACAACGTCGTTTCAGAGGAATCCTGTTTAGAAAGCACTTTTATAATCAAAGAAGAAGCAGAGAAAAAAGCAGCTGAAATCAACGGTAAAAAAAACAAAAAGCTGATCATTTGATTAAAGGGGTTTACAATCAAAAACACGCCTAAAAACCCAATCAACAAACTGCCAAACACACTCCAGCGAAATTTCTCTCTAAAAAAAATCCACCCTCCAAGGCTCACAAACAAGGCACTACTCAACGATAAAGCTGAAGATTGCGCCAAGGGCAAATAAAGCAACGCCGCAAACCAAAAGAAATTACCCGCCGCACCACAAATCCCCTTAAGCGCATGTACTTTAAGAATCTTTGTTTGCATCACTTTCGGCAACCGTTTTCCAAAAAAAAGCCCAAGAAGAATCAAACTCGTTGCCGCTTTAAAAAACACCATTTGCAAAACAGGCAAAGGAGCACTCAACCCATGCACTAGGGAGTTAGACAAAGCAGCCAACACCCCCGCTAACACAAGCAAAAGAGCGCCATAAAGATTAGGAGACAACAGACTTCTCATCACGTCACTTTCCAAATGAACTTTCAGCCTCATCCTAAGGCAAATAACAAAAGAAAAGAAATAAATTTTTATTGCAACATTTAAGCGCTTAGGCTAGGTTAACCGAGTGTTGCCCGCTTGGTGGAATTTGGTAGACACAAGGGACTTAAAATCCCTCGGCCATTGCGGCCATGCCAGTTCGAGTCTGGCAGCGGGCACCACTTTCTATTAAAGAATCATCGCCACAAAAATCTCCCAATAAAAAAGAGCCTAAAAATAGGCTCTCTTTATACATCAATGCTCTTTAGTTCTAACGCCTTGCTACAACTGGAGAACCTTTTTTCAAACCCGCTATTTTTGTTTTTAATTTCCCTCCAAGCGGCTCTTCCCCTACAAGACTCTCACTTTCCTGACCAACACTTGCACCTATCTCTTCTTCTAATAATTTAGATACTTTTAGAAGCCTTTTACTTCCTTGTACTAATTTCATTAAAATTTTAATGAATTTTTTCTCTTTTTCAGATTTTTCCTTTTTGCCCTTTACTATTTTAAGAACCTCTTCACAGTTTTTGAGATCTTCCTTAGAAAGACCAATTTCTTTTTTCACAGATCCCAGAATAATAGCTGCAAAAAAAAGCTTTCCTAAACTTTCCTCTTGGGTAGGTGATAATTTTAAATTTGACGCCTCGCTTTGAGCATTTTTCTCCCCGTGCGATACAAATGAAAAGACAACAAGTGTAAAAAGAATGCATAAGTTTTTCATATTTCCCCTCTCTGTTAATAGTCTCAAGACAGCACAAGCTTGCCCTCCCTTTCTGTCAAAGTCAATCCCTAATCTCATTCATAAGCCCCCCTTAACTTCATAGCCCAGCCATAATCAAGAACCACTGTAACCCAAAAAAAACACACAGCCAAACGAAACCCTAAGTTAAAAAAGACAATCTCTTTTTCTTCTAGTTTCCGTGAATCTTTCCCCGAACTCCGTCTTCTGTGATTCCTATATTATTGAAAAAGTTTTTAAGGCTTGAACGAAAGACTCCACTCCAAAAATGAGCGTGACTCCCTTTATGTTGCTGATGAAAGGTAAATATAGATTTTTTTCCATCTCCATCAAGCGACTGTATTTTATATCCACTTTTAGTTTCAGTCACAGAACATCCAAGATCCATAACGACCCTTAAAAAACCTTTCATTTTTAATTTCGATTTTGCCCCTCCGGCAAAAAAGTCTTCCAGAAATGAAAGGCTTTTATCAGAAGCGTTTTGAAGAAGAGAGTTTTTACTTAAAAAACTTGGAGAAAGAATTTTTTCCACCGCATCTCTTTTAATAAAAACGTGAGACACAGCATATTCTTCGTCTTGTTCTTCATCAAGCTCTTCCTCTGTTGAACCTCCTTCAATCTCAGGAGATTCTCTATCCAAATCATTCGCGTTTATTGCCTTCTCTTCCTCAAAAGAATCCGTTTCAAATTCGTCGACAATTTCAATGACATCTTCCGCTTGAGCGCGTTCACTAGAATCACTAGCTCCATCTTCAACGCCAGCCTTTTTTTTCTCTTCTTCTAATTTTTCTTGAACCACCCTTAGAGCAAGCTTTGCCCTGAAGGAGCCTTCAGCAGCCAAAGGAGACAATAACTTCCGCGCCTCATTTAAATTACAGTCAACGTAGTTCCCGTAAGCAAACATAACCCCTAAATTCTCCTGCGCTAATTTATCCCCTTTTTGACTAGCTTGCTTAAGAAGCTTTAGCCCTTTTTTTCGTATTTCAGTGGATGCCTGAATATCTAAAACATAAGCCAATGCAGCATCGTGTAAAACATCTCTTTCGCAAGCACCATGCTCAAACGCTTGATCAAAATACGCACGCGCCTCTTCATAGTTCTTTTCTTCAAGGGCACAGTGGGCCAATAAATTAAAAGCTTCTTGAATTTTATCAGGCGCTTTTTCAGAGAATTTTTCCAGTTTCTTTTTTGCTTGATGTGCATATTCTTTTGCACGATCCAAATCTTTACGTGCTCCAGTTCCATTTAAATAATGATGAGAAAGAGTCAATTTGGCTTTTACAATTAAACCTTCATCTTCTTTTTCCAAGCCAAGAAACTGCTCAAAATATTCAACAGACTTTAAAAAATTCACCGGAACGCCTTTACCGTTTTCATAAATAGCTCCGAGGTTAAACACAGCTTCAGGCAGGCCAAGCAAGGCTGCTTTTTCATAACAGTCAATAGCTTTTTCCACATTCCTCTCTACGCCTAACCCTTCATAATAGAATGTTCCAAGAAAATTATAGTCCCCTCCATTTTCACTGCCTCCATGGCAAATTGACTCCAACAAACAAGCGTGCGCCTGATGATAGTCTTTTATAGTTTCATAATAACCTGCTAAATTATAAAGGTAGAAAGGTTGTGGCTCTTCTTTCCTTAAAACTTCTTAAAAGGGAATGGCTTCCTCAAGCTTTTTATCACGAAGCAACAGCTCCGCGTTACATTTTGCAACGTTAAAAGCACCCCCGCTACAAAGCATTGAATCAATTTCATTACTCTGAGAAGAATAATGTATGTTATACGTTAAAGCGATAAAGTTTAAAAAATATACTTTTTCAAAATTACGCTGATTTTTTAGTGTTTTTATATAGTTCCCTGGATTTTCAATCCTTGGAATCTCCCCATAATAATTAGCATAAAGCGTTAAAAGTTTTGAAAAATCCTTTTCATAGTCTGACAATCCTTTAGATATTTTCTGTTCAACAACTCGTTTACAAAAGGCTTCATTCTCAAAAAAACGACTCCAGTCTTTAAAGTTTGAGTTAAAAAAACTCTTATAGTCATAAAGAGGAACATCCACAGAACAAGCACTTTGATATACCAGAGTCTTTTGAAACCTATCCAAAACTGAAGCGTTTTTAACCAGTTTTTTATTTTCTTTGATATTCCATATCCCATAAAATTTCTTCAACTTTTTAGGGGAAATTGCACTCAATTCGACAAATAAGCCATTGAACTTTTCCCAAAACGTCAATTCCAAATATTTACAGTTTTTCTCAGCAAGATACAGCGCTATACCCGCCGCAGCTTTTTCCATTCTTTCGGAATCTAAAAACTCATATTTAGGAACATCATCTTCAGCTATCATCATGAAAGGCAATTTATCAAACCGCCTAAGGTGCGCTAAAACACCGGCAATAACAGCTCCTTCAAAAGACCCTTGCCGCGTCAATTGCTTTGATTGCTCAAATGCTCTGTCGAAATCTTTTTCATTTAGGGCGTTCCACATGCTATCAAACTTTGCAACATGAACCACTCCATCTTTTCTCTCGTCTTCTTGAGGCAGCGTAGATAAAATCTCATTTGAGAAACATAAAAAAATCAAAAAAAATAAAAAACGCATAAAAATTCTTAAATATTAATATTTCGTTTCTTTATATAATATCTAATATTTTTTTTTCAAGGTTTCTATTAGAAACTCAAATGATATACTTGCTAAAATTACTTCCCACCTCAGTAACCCGCCTCAATCCCTTTCCTCAATCTCCCCCCTCATCCTTCTCACCTTTCGGTCATTTTTTATGTCCGTCCGAATCTTCTTTCACACAAATCCTTTTTTGTCCTTTATGCAAGGCACAAACAAAAAGGATACAAAGGAAAATGAAAAACGATAAATCCCTCACCTGCACCATTGAATTATTAAAAAACGCCGGCATTCTTGATGCAGAAGAAACAGACTCTATCTACGCTGCAGCAGAACTTCTAAGTGAGCATTATTTTATTGGAAGCCATAGCAATCCAGAAAAAATAGATAGCCACCCAAAAAGCCGCCATAAAAAAGCCCATAGAAGCGATTATGAAAAAAACGTTTATCTTGAACTGTTTTTCAAGCACTTTAAAAAAAGAAAAATGACTCAATTGTTTGATGAAATCATTTTAAAAAACAACATCGCCGCCTTGCAACTATTAAAGAAAAAACCCACTCTCAAAGAAGAGTTTATTCATTTTTTAAAAGACCTGCACTTAGATCTTATGGCTCATATCGAGACGAAGAGCCAAGGCGCATAAACGTGCCTTTGTAGGGATTTACTTTTGTAGGCGTTCTTATTGGCTGAACATACCCCGTTTTTAAAGGAATCACAGGACTTGAGTTCTGCTTTGTCACCCGGTCAAAAGAACCGCTCACAACCTGGGTTGCTAAATTTTCATCTCCTAAGAAACTCGTACTCCCTCCAACATCTTCCTGATCACCAGCGCCTCCGCCCCATTTCACTCTTTTAGGGTTCTCATACACATCGCTCAAATCATCAAAATCAGAAATAACTGCACCGTCTTCCACGTCTCTTTCAGGGCCTAAATCTTCCTCTTCTTCAGGGGGGAGCCCTTCTTCATCTGGAAGCCTATTCCCAAACCGATCAAAAAGTTTACTTAAGAGCCCTTCTCCATCACCGACTTGATCAAGGTCTTCTTCGCCACTTGTTTCACCGCCAATGTACCTAACACCCTCATGTTTTAGGGTTGGCTCCACCTCATCTTCAACATCTTCATCATCTGGTTCTTTTTCAGCCCCTCCATCATCACCTTCATCTTTTTTTTCTTCATCCCCGTCATCAGTTCCGTCATCAATTTGATAAGCATCGCCTTCATCATCAGGCTCATCTTCATCACCTTCTTCACTCCCAAATTCCGCCCCACTTTCTTCATCATATTTCGTTCCATCTGGACGGGTACAGGTTCGTGTGCGACTTTCTGGATTTTCATACACACACTCATCCTCTTCAGACTGTTGTTCTTCTTTATTTTTTGCGTTCTTTTTATAGGCGTCTGCAATTTTTTTTGTCTCTTCAGGGCCACGCGTTGCAGGGCTTATTTCTTTATTAGACTTCAATTCACGCATAC
>CAYGMA010000005.1:0-6838 GCA_964351045.1 uncultured Holosporaceae bacterium
TGAGCCATACATGATAGGGGTTTGGCTGTTGCCCTGGTTCTGCGCGCCAAGGAAGAGAGCGTCTGTTTTGATCATACCAAGCGAGTAACTCTTTTTGAAAGGCAGAGATTGTTGCTGGGGTCATAGAGACACGTATTTTTTCGGATCATACGTTTTTGATCCTTTTCTCAGTTCGAAATGCAATTGTGGGGATTTGACAAACCCGGTTTTTCCAACGTGTCCGATGGCGTGTCCTCTTTTGATTTTTTCTCCTTCTTTAACAGAAATATTTTTTAAGTGGCCATAAGCTGTGACCCATCCACCTTGGTGCTTAATTAAAACCAAATTTCCAAAACTTTTGATGCTTTTTCCTGTGTAAACTACAAGACCAGATTCAGCGGATTTGACAGGTGTTCCTAAAGGCGCTGCGATATTAATACCATCATTAAACGCGCCATCTTTTTTCCCACCATACCGAGAGATAACACGTCCTGAAATGGGGCGTGTGAAACGCCCTTCCCGTGATGGGAGAGACCAGGCGTTTTTAATCCTTTTTTTCTTTTGAGGTCGAGACTTTCTTTGGCTTTTTGAAAGCTGAGCCTCTGAGATGCGCAGAGCTTGACCAATGGATAAAATATAAGGATAGGTCAAATTGTTTAGGTGGGTCAGGGTATACTGATCCATGCCATAAAGTCGGGCAATGCTGTAAAGGGTTTCTCCTTTTTTAACGATGTGAAGTTTTGCTTTTGGAAGTGTAAGGGTTTGGCCTAAGCTTAAAACAAACGGTTCTTTGATATGGTTGGTTTGAATAAGGTCATTTAGAGGGATCCCATGAGCTTGCGCAATGCTGTAAAGAGTATCTCCTTTTTTGACTGTATAAGAGCCACTTGCCGATACAGTTATGGAGCGGCTTGGGGAGTACCTCTGCGGAAAAGACACGTAAGGAGCAAGCTTTCCTCTTCCACACATGGTTAAGAGTCCAAGTAAGCTCATACATCCAATAACAGTGCGAAAGAAGAGATGAGACAGTTTGGACCTCCCTTCTTTACTTATGGACTAATGAGGTCTTGCCCACCCATATAAGGGCGTAAAACCTCTGGGATCATGATGGATCCATCTTCTTGTTGATAATTTTCGAGCACAGCGACTAGAGTGCGGCCAACAGCAAGCCCAGATCCATTTAAGGTATGAATAAAGTCAGGCTTTGATTTTTTCCCTTCAGAGAGCGGGCGATAGCGTGCTTTAAGGCGACGAGCTTGGTAATCTCCAAAAACAGAACAACTTGAAATTTCTCGGTAGGCATTTTGTCCTGGGAGCCAAACTTCTAGATCATAGGTTTTTTGTGAGTGAAAGCCTGTATCTCCAGAGCAGAGAAGCATCACACGGTAGGGAAGAGAGAGTTCTTTCAAGATGTGTTCAGCGGCGCCAAGCATGCGTTCGTGTTCTTCTTGAGCTAGGTAAGGGGGCACAAAGCTAACAAGCTCCACTTTATTGAATTGATGCAATCGAACCATGCCTCGGGTGTCTTTTCCTGCGGCGCCTGCTTCAGATCTAAAGCAAGGCGTATAGGCAACATATCGGAGAGGAAGTTCTTCATGGGCATAAATCTTATCAGCTGCAATGTTGGTGAGAGGGACTTCACCGGTTGGAATGAGCCATCGATCGTCTGTTGTTTGGAAAGCATCTTCTCCAAATTTAGGGAGTTGGCCTGTGCCATAGAGAGCATGAGGTTTTACAAGCAACGGCGGAGATACTTCTTCATAGCCAAACTTTTGTGTATGGGTGTCGAGCATAAAATGCGCTAGGGCGCGCTCAAGGCGAGCGAGGTCTTTTTTAAGAAGCACAAAACGACTTCCAGACATGGCAACAGCTGTTTCAAAATCCATAAGGCCCAAGGATTCACCAAGGTCATAATGCGCTTTTGGTGTGAAGGAATAGTCTTTTGGCGTTCCCCATGTGCGCACACATGCGTTCTCTTCTTCTGATTTTCCTTCTGGTACATCGTCAGCTAAAAGGTTTGGGAGTGCCGCAATTTGATCTGCGAGCTTTTGAGAGAGGGTGTTTTTTCCTTCTTCTAACGCAGTGCTTTCTTCTTTAATGCGTAATCCTTCAGCAACGATTTTATCTGTGGAAGTCCCTTCTTTTTTGGCCAAGGCCATTTCTTTGGCTAGGGTGTTTTTTCTCTCTTGCAGATCTTGCAATTGAGTTTGAACCAGCCTTGTCTTTTCATCAAGGTCTTGAAGCGCTGAAAAGTCGATACACATACCACGTTTTTGGCAGCTTGCTTCATAGACGCTTTTTTCAGTTCGTATGTATTTTAGATCAATCATGGGACTCCTTTTGTGTCAATCTTAAGTAAAGAATGGTTCCTTCATACAACGCAATAAGAGGAATTGCCAGACTAACTTGGCTTAAGACATCGGGTGGTGTCAAGACAGCGGCTAAGATAAAAATGAAAACAATGGCATAACGCCTGAATTTTCTTAGATCTGAAAGAGAAAGAACTGAACTCTTAACCAGAAAAATTAAAAGCAAAGGAAGCTGAAAACTGAGGCCAAAAATCATTAAAAATGTGACGATAAGGAAAATATAGTCTGAGACATGGGGCAAAAGAAGCGCTTGGTCAGCGCCTGTGGCGGTGGTTAGAAAAGAGAAAAAAGATAGGGCATTGGGAAGTACCAACCCAAACAAGCACACGGCGCCCAAAAGAAAAAGGAGTGGAAAGCTGAAAATGAGATATAACCCATTTTTTCGTTCATGGGCATAAAGCCCCGGAGATAAAAATTGCCACACATGATATTCGATGAAGGGAACGAGAAGAATAAGAGCTGTGTAAAAGGAGATTTTAACCTTCAGAAGGAACGCTTCTGGAAGGGTGGTGAAGATGAAATAAAAAGGTTTTTCCGGGGCAACCGTTTTAAAAAGCTCTTTGAAATAGGACATGATTTCTTGAATGAGGAAATCACTGAGGAGAAAAAAGATGACCAAGAAAAAAATCAAAAGAGCCCCAACGATGAAAAGTAGGCGTTTTTTGAGTTCTTTAAGATGAGCGAGCATTTATTTTTCTTTTTTTTGCGGTGGATTTTTTTTCAAAAGAGGTTCTTTTTCGGCGGCTTTTTTTTGAGCCTTTTGAGAGAACTCTTCGAGCTCAAGAGGAGCTGTGGCTTTTTTAAGTTCTGCTTTTAGGGTGGTGTAATGGGTTTGAAGAAACTTAAGCCCTTTTCCGGCTAAAAAGCATAGCTTGATAAAGTCATTTTTATCGAGCAAGACCAGCGCCAACAGGCCAACTAAAAGAAGTTCGTAAAAGCCCAACTGAAACATGGACGCCTCTGGCTACTTCTTTTTTTTATTTTTGGGTTTTTGGCCGTCTTCTCCCATGCCTTCTTTAAAGGATTTGATTCCTTTTCCAAGTTCAGACATGAGTTTGGTAATGCGGCCAGAGCCAAAAAGTAAAAGAACCACAAGAACAACGAGTAAAATTTGAAAAATACCAACTGACATTTTCATTCCTTAAATACGATTAACCAGAAAAACTATACCACGAAATCTCATCGCTGGGCAGGCGGGTTTTGCACCACTGACTTTTTGTTAAAAAAGGGGTAGAAGTTGGGATGTTCTTATATTTTAAACAAGCTGGCTTAATAGAGTTTTTGCTGGAACAATTATAGGGCCTTCTTCTTTAAAACAGTCTTCATCAATATAATCCATATTATAAACGACTTGAAAAGCGTGCTTTGCCTTGGTTTGATCTTTAAAAAAATATAAATCTGGGCTTATCTTGTGAGAGTCAGAAAGTTTGCATTCAATTAAAAACCAAGCCTTTTGATTGAGGGTTACGATAAAATCGACTTCTTTTCTGTCTTTTGTTCTAAGGTAATGTAAGTTTGCAGTACCAAGCCCCATATCATTGTAATAATGAATAAATTTTATAAGATGAACTGCTATAAAGTTTTCAAATTTTGCTCCTTCATCTTCTATTTCTGACCAATCCCACAGATAAAACTTAGGTTCCTTAATAAGGGATCGTGATATATTCTTTGTCCACGGGGAAATTCTGAAGCCATAATAATTTAAGTCTAACAAATCAAACCACCTTCTGATTGTTTGATCCGCTACACGTATATGTTTTGAAAAAGAGGTGTAATTTATGCTTTTTCCTGCAAAGTTTTTCGTTAATTTGGCAAAGAGTTCAAATTGCATGAAATCTTTGATATTATGAGAGTCTCGAATATCTTCTCTAAAAAGTTGTTGCTCTCTTAATTTTTGCCACATGTTAGAAAAGCGTTTTGATCCCTTCAAAAAAGGCTCTGGAAAACCACCAAATTCCCAAAGTTGTCTATATAACTTTTCATCTACCTTGAAGGGAGAAGCTGGCACTTCATTAAAGTCAAATTTTTGAGAGATTTCACGTACGCTTAAGGGGCAAACGGTATAAGAAAAATACCTTCCCATCAAACTATCACCACTTCGTGTATCAAGTTTTGTGCTGCCGGTTACAAGAATATGGCATCGTTCGTTATATTTATCAAAAAATCCTTTTACATGATTCTTCCAATTTTTATATTTGTGTATTTCATCAAATATAATGAGTGGTTTTTCTTGTCCTAGCTGAGGGGTAGGTAATTTTTTTTCAATATTTAAATAGGGGCTCAAAATAAGGTTTCTATCATCAGGGTCATCCCAATTTAGGTAAAATCCGAGAGAGTTTTGAAGAAGAGATTTAGCAATAGTTGTTTTACCAACTTGCCGAGGCCCCCCTACAAAAATCATCTGATTGAAATCACTTAAGTGGTTCTTGAAAATATTTTTGTAAAGTCTTTCCATGTTTCTAAAATAACACTTAAATCGGAATAGTCAAGACCATTTCGATTTGTATGTTTTTTTGGCCGGGTGTGGTGAATTTTTAAACTACCGTTGTTCTGAGTAAAATTTGAAAAATACCAACTGACATTTTCATTCCTTAAATACTATTAACCAGAAAAACTATACCACGAAATCTCATCGCTGGGCAGGCGGGTTTTGAATCAATACGTTTTTGTTAAAAAAGGGGTTGGTGTTGACGTGGTAGGAGTTAGTAGCATAAAGTTATAAAAGCGCAAGATGAAACGTTTGAAAATTATATGGAGGTACCTGTCTATGTTTAATTTTTTTGGAAGAAAAAAAGTACTGATTGTAACTGCTTTATTGATGACAGGAGGTGTTAAAGCTGAGTGCAAAATACCAAAAGGTGATTGGCAGAGAATTCAGTGCTCTGATGTAAAAGTACAAAAAGAAGAGACTACTTGTGTTCTAACAGCTAAATGTAACACAAGGTATGATGGTGGATATGCACCAGCCTATACAATAACGACAGTGCGGTATTATGAAGATAAGACTCCACAAATAAAAGTTGAAAATGGTACGTTGATCAAAATAAAACCTAAAAATAAAACTGAGGAAATCATAGCTGAAGAGAGTAGGTAAAAACCTGTGTTAATGGGTGTGATAGCTACAAAATTCTATAAATTGGTATATCTACACCTCCTCATAGCAGGCGTCTTCGATCCAGAGGAGGGCGGTGTGGATTTTATAGTCTGGGTATAACTCAGACAGCATAGCCGCATAGGCAGCGAGTTGGGTCTGATATTTTTTAGGGGCCGGTTGTTTTCTTTGGCCTGTTTTATAATCTATGATCCAGAGGATTTTAGCTTTTTCATCCTTTAAAATGACATCAATTTGCCCGCGGACAACGGAGATCTTTTCCTGGGATAAAAACGATGCTTCGGCATAAAGATCTTTTTGTGAGAGAAGTTTTCCCGCTTCAGAAGCAAGGGTTTTTTGGAGGTCTGTCAGTGCTTTTTCTTTTTTTTCAGGAGATAAAAATGGCGTGTCTAAAGCGTGCACGTACAAGGTGGCTTTTTCTAGATAGGTCTCTCTCGTTTGTGGAGAAGGATAAAACTCTAAGAGCTTATGCACCAACGTTCCATAAGCAAGTGCTTCAAAATTTTTACTGTCGGGTTCTTTTTCTGATCCTGAATCAGACGGCCTGATAATGGTGATGGGCGCTGATTTTTCATAGGGCTGATCGATCCATTTTGGAAGAGGGGGTGTTTTTATTGGAGCTGTGGAAGATGTCGCTTCTTTTTTATGTAGCGCTTGTTTTTCATAGAGAAGCCCGCTTGGTGTTTCTGTGGCTTTTAAAGAAATGAGCGTTTGTTTAAATTGGTGATACCAACAGGTGGCACTCAGCTCCCCGCGTGTAGGTTCCCAGCCGCAGAGGTAGAGTTGTTCTTCTGCGCGGGTGAGGGCAACGTAAAGCAAGCGTTCTGCTTCCTGATCTTGATCTTGTTGCGCCTGTGATTTGAGTGATTGGATGCCAGGAAGGCTTGCTTCGGATCCTGAAGCCCAAGCAAATCCATTTTCTTTCCAGTAAAGTGGCCCTCTGACAGTTTTTGTTTCGGTTGTATCGGGTAAGAAAACAATGGGGGCTTGCAGTCCTTTTGAGGCGTGGACTGTCATGAGACGGACATAGTCTTGAGATTTATCTTGAAGAGAGCGTTTTAGAACGGTTTCTTGAGTCTCGAACCAGTGAACCCAGAGTTCTAAGGAGGGGCCTTTTTCGCGTTCGGTGAGTTCACAGAGACTGAGGTATTCTAAAAGAGGTTCTGAGGTGTTAGGGCCTAAAGCGCGCACCCATTTGTCTAACCCTTTTTGTTCAAAAAGAATAGAGGCAATAAGGACGCTGGGCGGCTGATAATCCACTTGATTGAGCAGGGAGAGAAGGGAGTGTTCAATCTCTTTTAAATGAGCGTTTTCTGAAGATTGATTGCGCAAATGAGACCATAAGGAAGACTCTTTTCGTGACAGGCAGAGGTCGTGA
>CAYGMA010000005.1:6848-17373 GCA_964351045.1 uncultured Holosporaceae bacterium
AAAAGAGGGCTTCTTAAAATGCAGGCTAAAGAAAAATCATCCTCGGGAAGGAGAAGGAATTTGCATAAGGCATGCAGATCTTTTACGGCTAAATTTTCTTGTAAAAAGAGGCGGTCTAATCCTGCAAATGGGACGTCTTGTTCAAGAAGAGCCTGCGCCATGTAGGAGGCGAATTTACCGCGACGCTGGACTAAAATCATAATGTCGCGTGGGGAAATGGGCCTGTTGACGCCCATTAAAAAGCGGTTTTCAGTGAGCCAGGTTTTAATGGTAGCCGCGATTTTTTTGGCTAATTCTTTGGGTGCAGGTGTTCCAAAATCGTCGTTGGATTCGCTGTCTTTTTCTTGCGTTAATGGCCAAAGGATGACTTGGCCTCCCTCATTTTCACGATGAAAGGTGTGGGAGAGTTGATTGAACACAGCGGACTTATGAAAGGCACTATGATTAAACAACGTATCAACAAAGGTTAGGATGGGTTCTGTTGATCTGAAGGAATGGGATAACGCTCTTTTTTCAAGGGCCTGATTTTGAAGAGAGAATTGAGCATGAAGGTGAGATTCATACGCGTGGAGTAAGCTTAAATCGGCGCCTTGAAAACTGAAAATGGATTGTTTGGCATCGCCCACAACGAAAAGAGATTTCGTCCAGAGCCCCTCATTTTGTGCAAAAAAATCATCCAACAACCCCATCAACATAGACCACTGAAGCTGACTGGTGTCTTGTGCTTCGTCGAGGAGGATATGTGTGAGTCGGCCATCTAGTTTGTAACGAATCCAGGAGCCATATTCAGAGTGACTGAGGAGCTCATGGGTTTTGATAATGAGATCATCAAAATCTAAGACACCCTTCTCGGTTTTTAAGGTTTCATAGGTTTGATACACCTGCTTAAAGAAGGTAAGGAGCCGGGTGGTTTTTTTTCGAATATGGAGTGCAAGAAGGCGTTGATGGGTTTCATAAAGATCCTCACTAAACTCTAAAAAATGCGCTGTTTTTTCAGGAAAAGTTTCTGCCAGTTTTTTAGAGATCAGGCGTTTTTTTAATGTGCCTTTTTGCGTTGTGAAAAGAGCAATAAGAGCGTTCCAAATTGTGGACGAAGGCGCTGTGCAAAAAGAAGAATAGAGAGTGAAAAGAGAGTCTCCAAAGACTTGGTCTGTTGAGGAACCATTTTTTAGAATCTCGCAGAAGGAACGCACATCTTCTAAGGGGTAAGAATCAGAAAGCTGCTGCCAGATGAGAGAGGGATCAGTGGCTTGAGAGTTTGGACTTAGGTGCGTGAATGTTTCTAGGCATCCCTCTTCTAGAGACTCTAAATGAACCCAGGCATAGCGTTGGTTTAAAATGGTATAAAGAGCCGCTTGTAATCCAAGAAGTGTGGTGTCAGGGACCAGTTCTTGCAGGTCTTTTTCAGAAGCTGAAGCGCTGGATACTGTTGAAAAGGCGTCTTGCCATAGAGTTTCTTTTTCAGCATCTTCCAAGACTTTAAAATTAGGAGACAGCCCTGATTCTAAGGCGAAAATTTTCAAGAGATATTGGCAAAATCCATGTAGGGTTGTGAAGTTTATTTTTTGATCTGCCCAGAGGTATTCTTCATACAGATAACGTGCTTTTAAAAGATGATCTTTTGTGATGGCCGTTGAGGATATTTTTTCTAGATCTTGAATGAGCGTTTCTTCAGAACAGGTGGCCCACTCTTCTAGTTTTTCCATCAGGCGGTGTTCCATTTCATTGGCGGCAGCATTGGTGAAAGTGATGCACAAAATTTCATTAAAGGGGCTATCTTCCATAAGCAGCGTTAAAATGCGCTGGATCAGCTGATATGTTTTACCACTTCCAGCTGAGGCTTCAATCCATAGCGACGGCATGAGAGACGGAGATGTCATCGGGTTCCTCCTGTCCAGTGATCTAAACGCATCAGATGATCATAGGCCTCATCAATGGATTGAGGCGTTGCTTCAAAGGGTTCTTTTTGCTCGTAGTGTTTTTTCACTAAGGAAGAGAGATAGTCCCGGGCTTCTTGAGCGAGCTTTTTTGGGGTGTCTTTTAGTGTCATGATTTCGCCGGCTTTTTCTTTTCCTAAGAGTCTCCAGTAACATAAAGAGATGACATCAGCGTTTGGTTTTAGTTGAGCAAAACTTCCATAATAATAGAGGGCTGCCTCTAAAGAGAGCTGGGGTGCTAGGTGAAGCGAAACAGCTTTTTGAGTCGGCAATTGACTTGTTTTGTAGTCTAGAATTGTGAGCCCTTCTTCTGTGATATCAATGCGATCGGCAATGCCTTTGAGAGTGATTTGATCCTGTTCTCCGGTTACGGGCATGGTGCCCGTTATTTCTGTGACACTTTGTACAGATGGCCCCGCTTTTTCAATTTCATGAAGGCACCATTTTAAAATGGTTTCAGCACGCTTTTTCCAAAATGGGAGGGCGATGGCTTGATGCATATACCGATATAAAGCTCTTTCTAGAAGGGCTCTTATTTCTTGAGAAAATCCCTGGCCCGTTAGCTTTTGGACAAAGAGCTGGTTTAAAACCCAGTGCACCATGAGGCCAAACTGGATTTCTTCTGCAAGAGGGGTGATAGGGCGAAGAGGCGATAAGTTTAAAACACATTTCGCATAGAAAACGTAGGGGTTATTGAACCATATCGTTGCATTAGAAATGGAAACCATGGAAGGAAGCTTGTTTCTGGGAGCGCTTCCTTTAGGAGGAGGGAGCGGTGTATAAGATTGCTGTGGCATGCGTTTTTCTTGAACCCACTTTAATAAGTGCGTGTGCTCTTTAAGAGTAATGCCTTGTTTTTTTGCAGAGAGATGGAGGAGGCGCCAGAACACGGACGGACGCATAAGAGTTCCTTCTTGAAGGGTTGTTAGCAGAACTTCTTTGCAGGCTAAAATATTCATGAAGTCATGGGCTGCGAACCCCAGTTTTTGTTCTTGAGGGGGGAGGCCTATTTTTTTTCTCATGGCTTTGTTCAACCAAGGGTCTTCTTGTTTTTTAGACGGCCAAACATCTTCATTGAGGCCAGCAAAAATTAGGAGATCGGGCCTTAAAAGGCGGGACTCAAGAACACCAAGAAGTTGGATACGCGGCGTGTAGTCAGCAGGTTTTGGTTTTGATAAGAGTGTTGAAACGATCGCTGAGAGCATTTCACCATAGGGTGCTTTTGAAAGAGGCAAATCTGAGGTGAGACTTTCCTTTATCTCCATCCAGGCTTCTTCAAGATCAGGTAAGGTGTTAAGCGGTGCGCCAACACAGGCTTCCATAAGCTGTTCATGGTGGTGAACAGACTGTGTTAAAGACGGCGCTTCTTTTAAAGAAACACGGGATTGAAAAAGAGTTTTAAAGAACTCTTGAAACGCCACTGAAAAAGGAGAGGGTTCTTGTTTTTCAAAAAAAGTTGTTAACACCTCTTCTGCTTTTTGCCAGTTGGTCGGCAACGTGATTCTTCGAAAAAGGTTTTTTTCAAGATACCGAAGTTGTTTGAGGTAGCTGCCTCGATCTAGTGCATGCCAAAAGAACGGGTGCTTTAAAAGGGCCAGCAAAGGAACCCAAGGACACTCTTTCTGTGTGAAAACATGACACGTTTCTTGGATGAAACTGCCTATGGCTGTTTCGGGTAAAGGACTGCCGGCAGAGTCATCTACATGAACGCTCCACTGTTTTAATTGTGCAACGATGGATTTTGCAAGAGGGCGGCTTTGGGTGACCACAAGAGCCTGGCCTTGAGAACGTTCTAAGAATTCTCGTAAATAAAGAGCAATGCAGGCGGCCTCTTCATCTAATCGATTGGCCGTGAGACAAGATAGGGAATTGAAGAAGGTTTTTGATGCGGCGGTGGATTGAACGGTTGGCTGTAAGATCGTGTAAAGAAGATGATCTTTTTCGGTAAAAGCGTTGGGTAACACCTGAATTGTTTTTCGATTAATATTTTTTTCTTCTACGAAACGGTGTTGGCTTGCTAACGGATGATAAAGGCTGATATCACCAGATAAAGTGGGGTCATACCCCGGTAAAAAAACCGCACCTGTTTTAAGGCGTCCTACTGCAGCCATGAAGTCTCTGACATCGGGCAAAGAGCCAGAAGCGCCAACGACCCAAACAGGGTGAGTGGGAGGAGAAAGGCGCCAAGCCTTTTCTTGAAGGCTCATTAAGGTGCGTCGGTGTCCTTGGGAAGAGAGAACAGTTTCGTCTTTTAACACCTGGGGCCAAAGAGAACTAAAAAGTTTTAAAAAATCCACAGATGTTTCAATATGGCGACTTTCAAAACCTGTTTCTAAAGAATGCAGGGCTTCGATGGGAATGCCTTCATCTTGTAGTTCATCTAATAACTCTTCTAAAGAGCGCGCGATGGAAAGGGGATTTCGTGTTTCTTCTTTGCTTTTGGTGAATGCTTTTAGAAGCGTCATGAGCAAAAACCGCCGCCGGGGCTTAGAAAGGATGGATGACAGCTGTGTGACTTTCTTCATGATATCTATATGAGAAAAAGCCAGCGCTTCTTTATCTAAACTGGTTAAAGAAATAAGGGTTGGTAAAAAGGTTTTTGGGCGGTGTTGTGCAAGTGCTTCTGCTAATTTATTCTGAGCCCGACGTGTTGGAACATAAACGTGATACTGGGTGATTTTAAGAGGATCATCGGCTGTTTCGTCTAAAAGTTTTTGAGCAATGACCTCTAAAAAAGAGTGGGAGGGCGGAATGGTGTAGTAAGTCATGAGAGAGGCAATCCCTCTTCCTGAAAAATGGTAGAAATTTTTTGCCGCCAAGACTCATCTCCAAAGACTGTAGCAATTCTTTCTTCATTTTCTTCTGTTAGGAGGAGCGTGAGAGGGTTTCCTTGAATAAATTGATGGGCTTTTTCTGGCCATTCAATGAGTTTAATGCCCTCATTTGTGTCATCCAAGCCGAGTTCTAACCATTCTTGTGGGTGTTCTAAGCGATAAAGATCAACATGCCAAAGGGGGAATGGGCCTTGGTCATACAGATGAACCAAATTAAACGTAGGGCTTTCAACAGAGATCGGTTTATCCAGAAATGTTTGAATGAAACTGCGGGCAAGGGTTGTTTTCCCCATACCGATAGATCCTTGTAAAAGAAGGGTGTCGCCAGGGTTTAAAAGAGGCACTAAATGGGCGCCAAGACGCTGTGTGTCTTGCTCTGTTGGAAGGAGTATTTTTCCTAAAAAAGGTCGTGCTTGCCAATTCATAGCTTTTGTCTATTATGATCCCTAGTATTATAGAGTATAAACGAAGGAAGGAAAAATGTCATATAACACAGATGTGGTAATTATTGGTGCAGGGCCTGTTGGGCTTTTTTCCATTTTTGAATGTGGCATGCATAAGCTTTCTTGCCATGTGATTGATGCCCTTGATGCGGTTGGAGGTCAGTGCCGTGCTTTATATCCGGAAAAACCTATTTACGATATTCCGGCGCACCCTAGCATCTTAGCAGGCACACTCATCGATAAACTTGAAGAGCAAGCGGCGCCGTTTAACCCAACGTTTCATTTGGGTCAACAAGCGACGCAGATTAAAAAAACAGAAGATGGTTGGTATTTGTGCACATCGAAAGGCACAGAGATTCATACAAAAGCCATTATTATTGCAGCGGGTGTTGGAGCCTTTGGACCAAATAAACCGCCACTTGAAAACTTGGATCACTACGAAAAAAATCATGTGCATTACTTTGTGAAACGCATGGAAGATTTTCGAGATAAAACCCTTGTTATTGCAGGGGGGGGTGACTCTGCCGTGGATTGGGCATTGAATCTAAAAGACATTGCTAAGAAAATATACATGGTGCATCGCCGGGATAAATTTAGAGCAGCGCCAGAAAGTGTGGCTCAACTTAAAGCGGCCGCTGCGCAGGATTCTTTGGAATTGGTTACACCTTATCAACTAAAAGCTCTTAAGGGAGAAGGTGGCGTTTTGAAGGCTGTTGAAGTGTCTAATTTAGATGGTCATACACGTTCTTTAGAAGCAGATCATTTACTTGCTTTTTTTGGATTGTCTATGGATTTAGGTCCATTATCTGAGTGGGGAATGGCCCTGCAGAAAAAGCACATTGAAGTGGATTTTCAAACCTGTGAAACCAACTTAAAAGGTGTTTTTGCCATTGGAGATGTGGCGACTTATGACAATAAGCAAAAACTGATTTTGACAGGATTTGCTGAAGCGGCTCAAGCAGCGCATGCGATTCGATCTATGGTGTATCCGGGAGAAGTTTTTCACTTTGAATATTCCACCACACAAGGTGTGCCAGGTGCCAAAAGCTAGCCCTTTAAAAGAGTTGCGCGTTCTTCAGATTTTGCCTGCCTTGAATTCAGGTGGTGTGGAGAGAGGAACGCTTGAGATTTCTGAGGCGCTTGTAAAGGCAGGGTATCCTTCGTTTGTGGCTTCTTCTGGTGGGGCCCTTGTTCCTGCTTTAGAAAGGGCAGGTGGGCACTCTCTTTTGGTTTCAACGTTAAAAAATCACTTCCTTCTTTTTTATTCTATTCAACGGCTGAAAAGTCTTATTCATCAACATCGTATTACGTTAGTGCATGCTCGTAGTAGAGCGCCTGCCTGGGCAGCTTATTATGCGGCAAAAGCGTGTCATGTGCCTTTTATTACAACGTTTCATGGGGCCTATAGTATTCAAAACCGCCTTAAGAAAGCATATAATACGATCATGACAAAAGGGGATAAAGTGATTGCCCCGTCGCAGTTTATTTATGACCATCTTTTGGAAAACTATGCGGTGGATCCAGCTAAGATTGAATTGATTTATCGAGGGGTGGATTTAGAGGTCTTTGATTCAGAGAAAGTCTCCCAAAAAAACATTGAGAAACACCACACAGCTTGGGGCGTTCAGTCAGGAGAACGTGTGTTCATATTTCCAGGGCGCCTAACACCCATAAAAGGGCACGAAAGAGTCATAAAAGGGCTTCAAAAACACAAAAATAAGCCTTTTAAGCTCATTATTTTGGGGTCTTGGGCTGGAAAAGAAGCCTATTATGAGCGGTTAAATCACTTGATCGATACCTGTGGGCTACAAGAAAAAGTGTTGATTCAACCAAGCTCAGCGCATGTTGAAGAGGTTTATGCCTCAGCTGATTGTGTGTTGTGCCCATCTACAAAACCAGAATCTTTTGGCCGCACCAGTGCAGAAGCAGGCGCCATGGGAAAACCTGTTTTAGCTACAGCCATTGGTGGAGGAAAAGAAATAGTGCTTCCGGGTGAAACGGGCTATTTAGTTGCGCCGCAGGGCCAATCTGAAATGGATAAAGTCTTAGAGAAGCTGCTTATGGCCTCGGATGAAGAGCTGAAGCGTATGGGTTCAAACGCAAAAAAACATGTGTGCTCAACTTTCCCCCTGTCTAAAATGCAAGACAAAACACTTGAAGTCTATCGGTCTGTGGCGGGCCTTTAAGAGCTATTAGAGTCGCGTTTGGCTAAACGAGAGCAGGAGTGTTTGCGTCTCTTTCTGGAACCTGATATAAAAGTTAATTAATTATAAATAAAGAATTAATGAAATTTTTATACTTTGGTTTGCTTTTGATCTTTTTAAGTGGATGCACTGCTTTGCAAGATCCGTCTGTGCATGACCCGTCGCAAAAGCTTTCTCGGGATGATTTCAAAGACTTAACCCAACACCAATCCTTTTTTGAAGACGAAGAAGACGAAGTTCAGGATCTGCTTCCTGTAAAGCCACCGCGTTCTGGGTTAACGGTGAGTTTAACGCTTCAGGGAAAAACGCCGGTGAGCAAGATCGCCAAAGAAATTTCAAAACAGCTAAAAATTGGGTATTTGATCCAGAAAGATAAAGAAGTAGATCTTTCTTACTCAGTTGAAAACAGAGCGCTTGAAGATGTTTTAGAGGATTTAGAAACACTTACAGACCTTGTCTTTGCAGTAGATGGTCAACTGCTTTCTGTGAAAGAAAACGCTTATACGTTTCAAACATATGACTTGCATTACCTGGCTTTAAACCGCGAAGTCTCTAGCAATATTGCCATTAACACCAACAGTACAGGGTCAAAATCTGGCTCAAATGGATTGGGGAATGCCTCTCAAACTGAAATTAAATCTAGCTTCAAAAATAATTTCTGGGGTGAGTTAAATCAGACCATTGCTCAAATTTTAGGCGTGCGTCCAAAGGCGTTGGAGGGAAGCGAAACTAAGTCGGAGAAAAAGGAAACAGACTTATTAAAGTCGGCCTCTTACTCATTGAATCGTCAATCAGGGCATATCAATATATATGGAAAACAGCAGCAGCATCGTATTATTTCGGAGCTTTTAGAAAAAATAAAAGTGATCTTAAGCAGCCAGATTTTGATTGAAGCAAAAGTGGTTGAAATACGATTGAATGATGAATTTCGTAGCGGCATTAACTGGTCTTCTATTCGAAAAACGCTGGGCATTACAGGCAACATGGGCACCATTGCAAAAACGTCTGCGTTGCCTGGGCTTACGTCGGCAACGGATGCGTATCAGTTTAGCTTAAAAAACGGAAAAGAATTTAATAGCGTTTTAACTTTTATGGAAACATTTGGAACGGTTCGAACGCTTTCATCTCCTCGGTTAACGGTTTTGAATAATCAAACAGCTGTGTTGAAGGTGGCGGATAATTTGACTTTTTTCCGAGTGAAAACAGATGTGCGCACCAATTACACAAATGCAGTGAGCAATGGGTATCAGGAAAATGTGGTGTCTGAAAGCCAGATAGAAACAGTGCCAGTCGGTTTTATTATGACTGTTCAGCCGTCTATTGATCCCCATACACGAGAGATTGTGTTGTACTTAAAGCCAACCATTACCAGTGTGAAACAATTGCGCAGTGACCCTGCGGTTGATCTGACAGCGAAGCGCTATAAGCTGGAGAATGTAAAATCAGAAATCCCTGTTATTTCTGTGCGAGAAATAGATTCTGTATTGCGTATGGATTCTGGGTCTATTGCCATTTTGGGCGGGCTTATGCAGGAAACATCTCATAATGTTTCGGCGGGGCTTCCTGGGTTTCACGATACGCCCTTGACGTTTCTTACCCATGGAAAATCAGATGATCATGTGGTGACGGAATTGGTGATTTTTATTAAAGCGAGCATTGCACGCACCCGAAAAAAATGTGCGCATGATACGCATGTTTATCGAAAATTTTTTAATGACCCACGGCCTTTAGAGCCAAAAAAGAAAGAGTCTCATGACCAAAAATAAAAAACTCAACCGCTCCCTTGCTGCCTTTTCCTTAACAGAAGTTTCCATTGCCCTTATTATTATGGGGATTTTGATTGGTGGTGCGTTGAAAGGGAAGCAATTGATTCGGTCTGCGCGCTTAAATTCAGTCGCGCTTCAGCTTAAAAATTATGAAATGGATTTCACTCAATACCGAGATGGGTTTGGGCGCTTCCCAGGAACAAATTCAGATGGATCTGTGAAAGGACAAAAAGAAGTTTGGGAAGATCTGTTTCGGCAAACCCATCGGGAAATGCCTAAAAAAGAGAGTCCTGATACAAAAATTGGCGGTACCATTACTTTTGAAAAAGATCCCTTGGGGTTAAAAGGGTATTGGTTGGTTTTGAGTAAAAGTTCTGGGCATGAAGGATTGGTAACACCTCATGAAGCTCAAGCGCTTTTAAGCAAACATCAAGAGCATTCTCCCACAGAAGGAACGGTTCGTGTGTTGAATGGATCGGCGGCAAGCACTTGTTTATCGGGGCAAGAGCTGAATTTAACAGAGACTAACCCCGTGTGTATTGTGGCTATGGAAGTTGGGTAAGACACGCCATGAGAAAGTACTCTTTAAAGGCGTATTCTCTTTTGGAAGCCAGCTTTGGATTAATCATTATGGGATTGATCACCGCAACATTGGTTCCAACCATTCAACAGTATAAATTACATCAAAAACAAAAACTCACAGAAACTCGGTTTAAACGCATTGAAGCGCTTTTATATCAGATGAAAAAAAGCCCAAATGGCAAGCTTCCCTGTCCAGCCTCACCTGGAGATCATGGCACGCCTGCATGGGGAATGGCGCCGAAAAAATGCCGAGCTATTTCTGAGTTGATTGGGGTTGTGCCTTTTAAAACGCTGGGCATTTTGGAAAGAGATGCCAAGGATGGGTATGGGCATTATTTTACGTATGTGGTGCAGGAAGCTTATACCCTTGAGAAAGAAGGGGTGCAGCCAAATATGGCGTTTGTTGATTCAAGGACAACTGACCCGAAGAAAGGCACGTACTTGCTTCCTTTCCGATTTTTTGAGAATGGGGACGGAGTTCCAGAGGAAACAAAAATTATGGGCCTTTTAATTAGTCATGGGCCAAAGGGTGCGGGTGCGTTTTTACCAAAACAAGGAGGGCGAGATCGTATGGTATTAAGTGGAGTAGCCGTGCATGCGGAAAAGCAGGCTAATGCGACAGATTCTCCTGAATTTTATTTGCCGAGTGGGACTTCAGGAAGTCTTAACGATGATGTGATTCATGTTCTCTATAAATTATACCATTAAAAAAATAAGATACCCTTTCCCACGTTTAGGGTTTGCACTTTTATTTTGTGG
>CAYGMA010000006.1:0-1930 GCA_964351045.1 uncultured Holosporaceae bacterium
AGCCACTATGAATGAAGGTGGTTCTGTGCAAAAAGCGGAAGAAAAACCACTCTCACCAGAAGACCAATACAATCATGCACGTTCTCTAATAGTGCAAGGAAATTACCCTGAGGCACGTAAAAAACTACGTCACTTTATAGAAGCCAATGCATCTCACACACTTGTACCTGCTGCATATTATTGGCTGGGCGAAACCTATTTTGCTGAAAAAAATTATACCGATGCTGCAAAGACTTTCCTTAAAGGATACCAACATAATACAAAATCTAATAAGGCATCAGACTTACTTTTAAAGCTAGGATTAAGCTTAAGTAATATGAATAAAGCACAAGAAGCTTGTAAAACGTTTGCAAAACTTCGCTCAGAAGCCCCTACTCTTTCTGCAACACACAAGCAAATCATTGAAAAAGAAGAAGAAAAACTAAACTGTGGAAAATAGAGATCTTTTCTTAAAAACCCTTCACTCTTCTTGGCTTTATGCCCATCTTGAAAAAGAACTCTCTTGCCATAACTTACCCTCAAAATCTATCGCTGTTGCGGTATCAGGCGGTCCAGACAGCCTTCTTCTCTGCTTACTCCTCAACATTTATTGCCAAGAAAAAGATCTTTCCTTAACGGCTCTGCATGTAAACCATGGGCTAAGAAACAACTCAAATCAAGAAGCCAAAACTCTAGAAGCTTTCTTAATCCATTGGAACATCCCTTTTTCAATTCTTACCTGGGAAAAAGAACATCCGATTACCTCTGGGTTACAACAAAAAGCGCGCACTGCTCGATTCAAGCTTATGACGAACTATTGTCATGAAAATGGTATTTCTTCACTTTTTCTAGCCCATCACTTAGATGATCAAATTGAAACTGTTTTAATGCGCTTATTTAGAGGGTCTGGTTTGACAGGACTAACAGGGATTTCCTCTCAAACTCACATGAATGGGATTAAAATTATTCGGCCTTTCCTTGAAATCGAAAAGGAAAGTTTCACTGCTCTTCTAAAAGACATAAATCAACCTTTCTTTGAAGACCCGAGTAATGAAGACCCCCAATTTTTAAGAGCACTGTGGCGCAAAGCGTTGAAAAAGGTTTTAACTAAACAAACAAAATCGTTTTTCTTAAAGAGCCTTAAAAAACTTAACTCTTGTGAAACAGCCATCCAGCATTACGTTTCTCAAACCTTTGATACATTTACTTCTATTTACCCTCTAGGATATGCTCAATTAGAAAACGCTTTTGCCATCAGTGACACACCTCATGAAATTAAGGTCCGCGTTTTGGAAAAACTGCTTCATATGATTTCAGGAGACACGGCTCCAATAAGGCGGCACCAAACTGAAGACGCCTTAGAAAAACTTTCAACAAACCTCACCTCTCCTATGACCTTAGGAGGCTGCCTTCTCACGCCAAAAAAAGACCATATCCTTATTACACGTGAAATTAGGGCTATTTCCCCACCGTTTTTTTTAAGTAAATTAAGAAAAAAATTATGGGATCAACGATTTTATATTGATAAAATAGATGAGTCGTTAAAAGATACGACAGTAGAAGCTCTTTCAACTGCTGATATTCACTGGTTAAAAGATAAGAAGGTTGACATGCCAGCTCTATCAAATAAAGTACTTCTGACACTGCCTGTTGTAAAAAAAGGAACAGACATCGTTGCAGCTCCAAATTTAGGATATAACTGCCACTTGATTCATATGACATTTATTGGATGCACGTAAAATATAAAAGGTAATAAAATGAAAAAAAATCGTAATTTTCTCTATATGATGCTCTTAATCACAGGATTGGTTTTTGGTCTTATGGCGATCGAAAACATGTCCGATACAGCTTCAAAGACAACTGAAATACCCTATTCTGATTTTGAAAAACTCGTTCAAAATGGGCTTGTTGAATCCGTTAACATGCAAGGAAACAAGGTTCAAGGAAAACA
>CAYGMA010000006.1:1940-16750 GCA_964351045.1 uncultured Holosporaceae bacterium
TTGCCCAACAGCTAACTCAAAAAGGCATTACCGTTAAAGCTGAACCCTTAAAACAAAATGGCGGAAGCGCATGGGAGATTCTCTTAAGTTACCTTCCTTCTATTCTTTTTATTGGGTTTATCATTTACATGCTCTCTCAATTTCAAGGAGGTACAAAAGGCATGGGATTTGGTCGATCAAAAGCTAAGCTTATGGATCAGTCTAAGAAGAAAGTTACCTTTGATGACGTTGCCGGAGCAGAAGAAGCCAAAGAAGAAGTTGAGGAAATTGTTGATTTCTTAAAAGATCCTCAAAAATTTCAACGACTAGGCGGGAAAATTCCAAAAGGCGTTCTTCTAGTAGGCCCTCCTGGAACAGGTAAAACCTTACTTGCACGCGCAATTTCCGGAGAAGCTGATGTTCCTTTCTTTTCTATTTCAGGCTCAGATTTTGTGGAAATGTTTGTTGGAGTCGGAGCCAGCCGCGTAAGAGATATGTTTGAGCAAGCTAAAAAAAGTGCGCCCTGCATTGTTTTTATTGATGAAATTGATGCCGTTGGTCGACAAAGAGGCCAAGGAGGCGTTGGTGGCGGGCATGATGAAAGAGAACAAACTCTTAACCAACTCCTTGTTGAAATGGATGGATTCAACGAAAACGAAGGTGTTATCATTATGGCAGCAACAAACCGTCCTGACGTTTTGGATAAAGCTCTTTTACGCCCAGGTCGTTTTGATCGCCGTGTAACCGTGGGATTGCCTGACTTAGATGGACGTGAAGCCATTCTTGATGTCCATCTAGAAAAAGTGCCAACAGCCGAAGACGTTAACACCCTAACGCTTGCAAAAGGAACGCCCGGCTTTTCTGGGGCAGACCTTGCAAACATCGTAAATGAAGGTGCTCTCTTAGCGGCTCGACGTGGACGTCGTGTTGTTGGCATGGCAGAGTTGGATGCGGCCCGCGATAAAGTTGCCATGGGGCCTGAGAAAAAATCAAAAACCATGACAGAAGAAGAAAAGAAGCTCGTTGCTTACCACGAAGGAGGTCATGCTCTCGTAGGGTTTTTACTCCCTGTTAAAGGCACCATCAACCGAGCAACCATTATTCCTAGAACCAGTGGTGTTGGTGGGTTTGTAGAAACACTTCCCGAAAAAGAAAATCACCCAGACACAAAAAAAGACTTGGAAGATAAGATTGCTGTCTCCATGGGAGGACGTGTCGCCGAGGAATTGATTTTTGGAAAAGAAAGGGTCACAACAGGAGCTCATTCTGATTTTCAGCAAGCCACTCATATTGCTCATAACATGGTTGTTGAGTTTGGTATGAGTGAAAAACTAGGCCCTCTTAACTATAAGTCTGGCGGTTTTTTTGAACAAAATAGCATTCAAAATGTTTCCCAAGAAACAGCTGAGCTTATTAACAAAGAAATCCGCCGTTTTGTAATGGCCGGATATGATTGTGCCAAAGAAATTTTAGAAAAAAACATTGATAAACTACACTTATTTGCAGAAAAATTAATTGAATATGAAACTCTAACAGCAGAAGAAATTAAAACTCTTTTAACAGGGGGAACTATTAGCCGGACGCCGACTCCTCGAGCAACTAAAAAGAGAACAACTTCTATTGCTTTAAAAATGAAAAATAAAGCCTCTGAAAAAAAGAAATCACCCTCTAAACAAACACCAGAACCTGAAGGGTCAGCATGACAAAAAAAACAAAATACTTTGGAACTGACGGAATTAGAGGCCCAGCAAACAACGGGGCGTTAACCCCTGCTTTCTTAACCAAAATTGCTCAAGCCACCGCTTATGTTTGCAAAAAACGTGAGCATTCGCTTCAGCCAACAGTTGTCATTGGAAAAGATACGCGTCTCTCCAGTTACATGGTTGAATCAGCTTTGGCCTCTGGGTTTTTATCAGCTGGCATGAAAGTCATTTACTTAGGACCCGTTCCAACGCCTGCTGTGCCTATGTTCATTCGCTCCCTACGTGCTGACTTAGGCGTTATGATTTCAGCCTCCCATAACCCACCAGAAGATAATGGCATCAAATTTTTTAATTCAAAAGGCTATAAGCTTTGTGATGAGAAAGAATCAGAAGTCGAAAGCTTACTCGACACCCCTAATTTTCAAGAAAAAATTCTCGTTTCTTCCAACCAGCTCGCAAAGGCAAAACGGCTGGAAGATTCACAAGGGCGATATGTTGAATATGCCAAAAACACTTTTCCACGAGGTGTTCGATTAGACGGCTTAAAGATTGTCTTAGATTGCGCTAATGGGGCTGCCTATAAAATTGCCCCCCAAGCTTTGTGGGAATTAGGTGCCGAAATTATCCCCATCGGGGTTACTCCAGATGGAACAAACATTAACGTAGAATGTGGCGCAACAGCCACTGAAAATTTACGTGCACGCGTGATTCAAGAAAAAGCAGATATTGGTATTGCTCTTGATGGAGATGGAGATCGTGTCATCATCATAGATGAGCAAGGTCAAACCATTAATGGGGATGCTATCATTGCTTTAATTGCTCTTTATTGGAAAGAAAAGCAAAAACTAAAAAGCGACGCTGTGGTAGGCACTGTTATGTCTAATCTAGGGCTAGAGCGCTTCTTAGACGGAATTGGCCTTAAGCTAATCCGCACAAAGGTTGGAGACCGATATGTCGTAGATGCCATGTGCAAACATGGTTATAAAATCGGCGGAGAACAATCTGGGCACGTTATCTTATCTGACTACGCCACTACTGGAGATGGACTCATTACCGCTCTTCAATTCTTGGCTATTATGTGTGAAAAAAAACTGCCCGCCAGCACCATAGGAAGGCCTTTTGTTCCTGTTCCTCAAATTCTCAAAAACGTTCGTGTAAAAAAAGCTCCAAGTGAAATTCTTGATCATCCTGACGTTAAAAGTGCACTTAAAGCAGGAGAAGATCAACTAGGGTCTTCCGGGCGTATTTTAGTGCGAAAATCTGGAACAGAACCTCTTATTCGTGTGATGGTAGAAGGAGACAATGAAGCCCTCATTACATGTGTTTCTAAAGATTTAGCAAAAACAATTTCTGACCTTTCAGGGTGACAACCTTAAATTTTAGAAGGTAGATGTTTTTTTAAAAAAGAAAAAACAGCTTGAGTTTGTTTCTTAGAAGTCACTATCTTCAGCTTTGTATGAGGGTATTTCTTTTGAAAGTCCCTTAGTAGAGGTTGGATTCTCCCATCCAAGCGCCACATATAAGAAATCAACCGAAAACTAAACCTTTCTTTACACCCTGGGGCACGATCCTCAATAGGCCAATCTCTCTTAAAAACCCTCTTTAAAACACGCCACAAGCAAACCAATCGTGGCGCTTTAAAATACAAACAAATATCCGCCCTCTTATAACGCATTTCTAAAGACTGAACAGAGTTTCCATCAATAATCCATGTTTCTTTTTCAACCCACGATTCAAGGTCTTTTAAAAACTCGTTTCTATCTCTTTTCTGCCATCTTTCTTCAAAATAAATTTTATCAACATGGAGCAAAGGCATGCCTTTTTGACACGCCAATTGATGACAAAACGTAGATTTCCCAGACCCAGGCAAACCAAAAACCATAACGCGCTGAATCTGGTTTTCTTGCATGTTTTTTTTCATCTTTTTTGTTCAAGGTCTAATAAGGTTTTTTTTATAGAAAAACCCCATTTATAGCCTGTCATTTTACCTGTTGCATGAATGATTCGATGACATGGAATAAAAATAGCCAATGGATTCTCTCCACATGCATTTCCAACAGCACGAGCAGCTCTTGGTCTTCCTATGCTCTGAGCTATCTTTTGGTAAGAAACTGTTTTCCCATAAGGGACGTCATATAAAGCAGCCCAAACATCTTCTTGAAAGGATGTTCCAGAGGGCGCTAAAGGGACTGTAAATTGTTTTAAATTACCTGAGAAATAAGCGTTAAGCTCCTCTTTAGCTTGAGACAAGAAAATGCTTCCCTCTTTTTTATCACCCTCATTGTTGTCTTTTAAAGAGCCCTTAGCATTTTCAAAAAGGCAAGACGTTAGCCCTTTGTCATTTGCCCGCAAATACACCCATCCTACAGGGGTTTCATGATAAGTTAATGACATTTTAAACCTCATTTTTTTGAGATAAAAATAACTATACCGCATCTATAAATATTTTCTTTGTTTATTTTTTTATAATTGTCATAATAATTACGGTGTTTTGGGAGCTTTCTGTGACGTATTCATTTGAAACGCATCGTCAAGAAATTTTAAATTATTTAAAAACGCATAACCTTTCTGCTTCTGCTTTGGAAAAAAAAGCAGGCCTAAAAATGGGAACTTTGCGGAATATTATCTATGGGAACTCAAAAAACCCAACAGCCGATACATTGGTTAAAGTGTCTAATACAACAGGCCTCTCCATCGATCAATTATTAAACGGCTCTTCAAAATCTTTTGCCTTGCCCGACCTCACACCTACAGAAAAAGAAAATTTAAATCTTCTCTTTGATATTCTCTCTTTTCTTGTCAACCACAGTAAAAGCACAACGCCCAAGAAAATGGATCACATCCTAGATATGACCAAAGACATCTTCAAATATTGCACTACTTATAAAGAAAAAGCGTTTGACTCAGCCTATGCCCAACATATTTATGAAGCATTTTCAAAAAAATTATAGACCTTTAAAGGCGTATCCAAGCAAATGAGGATAATTGGGTAACACAGTGAGTTCTTTTAAAAGCTTTTCCCCATCTCTCTGCAAGTCACTTTCAATAAGCTCATCTACAGAAGCCAACAGATAGCCTGTTTTATCTTGCAATGCCTGCAAAAGCATCTTAGACGCCCCTTGCTCCTGCGCATACTGAATCTGTAAAGTTAAGTGTGCTTGACTAGGACAAAAGAAAACCTTCTCCGAACCATCCATTAAACGCACAAAATAAGAACCACAAAAATCAAGCGGATAAAGTTCTTTTATTTTTAAGTCTGCACAAACTTTTAATATTTGTTCTGCATAATCAGACTTTGATCCAAGGGAAAACCGCCTCACAAAAAAAGCATCCACTTCTTCTCGAACATAAGCTGTTAACCCTTTAAGGCCATCAAAATTATCTTTTGTTAAAAACTTATCAATCACCCGTTGGTTAAATGCATCAACGGCTGATGCATTATCCAAAATGCCTGTAAGAAGCACTTTAGAAACAGGGAGGTTCAATTCTTTAAAAAAAGAAATTCCATCTTTCTGAGGCATATCAAAATCTGACACCACGCAAGAAGGAATTAGTTGAGTATGAGAAGAAGAGTTTTTCATTTTCTGAACCCATTCCCCCCAGCTTTCTTCTTCCTTAGGAGGAAAAAGATTTAACGATTGCGCTTCTTGGTAAGATTTTTCTAAAAACTCCTTCGCTTTATTTGGGGAAGAGAAAGGCACAACGCGCACATTTAAACCATAAAAAAGTTTTTCTATAGAAGACAAGAATGTTTCATCATCATCTACTAAAACCACTGTTGTTGGAAAATAAATCATTCCTCAGCCTCTCGCTCACTTACAGGTAATTTTAAAACAAACTCTGTCCATTTTCCAGGTTCTGAATAACAATAAAGATCTCCATACATATACAAAGCCGCATTATGGCTAAATGAAAGTCCAATGCCACTTCCATTCCGTTTAGTTGTTACCTGTTCATCGAAAATACGTGATACCAACGCATAAGGAATTCCAGTTCCTGTATCATACACAGTGACTTCAACCTGATGTGCCTGATTTTTGTAAGCACTAATTTTAATTTCAGCTTTTTTATCCTCCCCTTTTTCTGCAATAGCCTCAAGAGCGTTTTTTATCAAGTTATGAAGAATTGCTTTTAAAAGAAGATCATTTCCTAAAACAGTTAATCCTTCAGGAAGCTTAAAATCAGTTGAAATAAGGGCACGTTCTTTTTTATCAAACGGGTAAATATCAACACAATGCTGCAAACATTCTTTTATCTTTAAAGGAACAAGTGGCGTATTAATTGCGCCCATACGCAACCCATACAAAGAAATATTAATCGTCTCATTTGTGTTTTTTACGATTTTTTGAATCTTTTTCAGCCCCTCTTGTACTTGCACTGTTTTTCCTTCTTCTAACTCTTTCTCTGCTTTCAAAGAAGAAAGTTGAACAGACGCTAAAGGAGTTCTAAGCTCATGCGCAATACCAGATGCCAAAGCATTTAAACTATTAAACCGCTTTTGGATCCCCCTTCTTGCAAACACCCCAAAAGTTCCTGAAAAGAATAAAACCAAAACAGCTGAAACCAAGAAAGGTCCACGCATGGCTTCATGCGTCTCCCAGAAAAAAGAATCTGCTGGCAAAGCCCATACTACCAAAGCCGTGAACATCAGAGAGGCCATAAAGGCTTGCACAGAAAAAATCAACGCACTGCTCACAACAAACATCACAGCAACAATCAACGCCCCCTGACTTGGGTCAAGAAGATACAATAAAATCGGTGCAAAAATGCCACAAAAAAAGTAGAAGAAATGGGTGTTTTCTAAAAGCTTTTGCTGCCAACGAAATGGATAAAACGTCTTCAGCAAATAGATCAAGCTCAATAGCGTAGAGAGCCCTCTCACAATATTAACAGTGACAGACGTACTAAAAGAAACAAAATAAGGCGCAAAGAAGCACAGAAACGCTGCAATGGAAAAACCCATTTGAACTTCTTCTAAATGGCGGAAAGAAAGATAGTTGTTTTTTCTTTTTTTAACTTCTAAACAAAATATTTTTTTAAAGCTGCCAACATTTCTTAAAAATAAAGAGCTCACACTGAGTGTTGGTATCCTTAAAAGAGCGTTTAAAATCCCCCGATGAAAAAAAACCAAAGCGCTTGCCGCAGAAGCAGAAATTAAACACAACGGCTTTATGGTGAAAAATTGAGTCGCTCCAAAAAAGGTAATAAGCCCAACAATCCCTGACAAAATAAAAGTACGCTGACTGCTATAATATCTAAAAACGACCCCATACAATGGCATCAAAATAACAGGCACCCAAAATACTAAAGAAAAGAGATAGACATCAAAAATATTGTTAAAAAACATGGAAATAATATATGCACTCACCCCAACAATCAAAGAGGTCAATTGCGCAATACGGAGCGAAACTCTCGTGGAATTGACGTTCTTAAAAAACGTCCCATAAACGTCCCGTGTAAAAATCACAGACGCCGTATTAATAAAAGAGTCAATGGTTGACATCATAACCGCCAGCAGCCCAGCAACCACAAATCCCTTCAACCCAATAGGAAGCGTTTTTCCAATCGCATATAACGTGGCATATTTGGAATCCAATCCTGAGTCATTCAGCACATAAGCCCCTCCTGCCATTAACGCAATAATGAACATAAAAGGTACGTTTACAAACGCCGAAAGCTTAAATGCCGTACCCACATTTTTTAAGTTTGCCGACATAAGCAAACGCTGAAGAATGATCGGATTAAAACTAGAAAAAATTGCTAAAACAAAAAGAGAAAGAATTGTATACGTTTGTTTATCTGAATAAGAAGGAGAGAATAAGGCTTTTTCCACAACAACTTCGTATCCTCCCGCATAGTAAACCGTAAACGCTGCAACAACTGGAATCGCAACGATTAAAATCAGAAATTGAATAAGGTCTGTTAAAGCAACTGATTTAATTCCCCCATAAGACGAATAAAGAATCACAACCAGCGTTACAAGGGCTGTACTGTAATATTTATCAACATTAAAGAAGTAAGTGATAACAAGGCCCAGCCCTGTGATTTGACCTGAGATAGAAACTGCACATTTTGTAAAAGCAAAAAAACCTCCAAAAAACCGTCCAAATTTTCCATACCGTGTTGAAAGAATATCCCCGACAGTAATGCAATTTTTAAACTGGTATAACCGCGGCACAATATAACGAACGACTAAAAGCTTATAACTTCCATACCCAAACGTTAAAATGGCAAAGATCATCCCAGTGGTATAAATACGCTGAGACCACCCTAAAATGGTATTACTTCCAGTAAACGTCGCAAAAATAGAAGTAAAAATAAGGGTCGTGCTAAAATTACGATCCCCCACCGCAAAATCTTTAAGGTTTTTATTTTGGCGTCCGTAATAAACGCCAATAACAAGCGTTGCAATCAAATAAAATGCAACAATGGATGTATCAATAATATGCATGTACAAAGCCTCTTAAAAACAAATATAGTCTAAAAAATAGGTGTCAATCAAATACTATTTATTTTAAATAACGCGCGAATTAAATAGGCGTTTATTAAAATAATGTCAATTTTTTATATTTCTATAAGTTCCTCTTTATCCTGAACCGAATCCATAAACCCCTTAAAAGGCGCAATCTTCCTATCAGCACGCCTCAAAGAGTGCGGTATAATAAAACCACCCTTTCAACTCCTTTAAATATAATGCTTGACCAAAGAAAATGTCTTTGTTAGATAAAGGTCTAATCAGTTAATGAGTTAACACATGAAAACATTTACTTTAAAACAGTCAGAGATCCAAAAAAATTGGATTTTAATTGACGCAACAGATTTAGTTCTTGGGCGCTTAGCAAGTCATGTTGCCAACGTTTTGCGCGGAAAAAACAAACCAACATACACCCCTCACATGGATTGCGGAGATAACGTTGTTATTATCAATGCAGATAAAGTTCATATGACAGGCCGCAAAAGAACAGATAAAGTTTTTTACTGGCACACAGGATATCCTGGTGGAATTAAGCACCGCACCATGGATCAAATTCTTGAAGGAAAATATCCAGAGCGTGTTATTCAAAAAGCTGTTCAACGCATGCTTCCAAAAGAAAGCCCTCTTGCAAGAAAGCAATTGAAAAATCTTTATGTCTACACGGGTTCCGAACACCCTCATCAAGGACAACAACCCCAAGTAGTTGATTTTGGGGCTCTTAACCCAAAAAATAAAAGAAGGTAAGTAAAATATGGCAACTCTTGAAAAATTAAAAGATACATTGGTAACAGAGTCTGCTCAAGATTCAACTGAACGTACGCAAACTCTTGATGCACAAGGTCGCGCTTATGCAACAGGAAAGAGAAAAGATGCTATTGCGCGTGTTTGGATCAAACCAGGGTCAGGAAACATTACAGTAAACGGCCGTGACTGGAACACTTATTTTGGTCGCCCAACCCTCCGTATGATCATGGTTCAACCCTTTGAAGCAACAAAACGTCTTGGTCAGTATGATGTTCTCTGCACAGTATGTGGGGGAGGACTTTCTGGACAAGCCGGTGCTATTCGCCACGGCATTTCCAAAGCGCTCTCTAGCTATGAGCCTGATCTTCATGCAGACTTACGTCGAGGTGGGTTTATCACCCGCGATAGTCGTATTGTTGAACGGAAGAAATATGGCCGCAGAAAAGCACGCCGAAGCTTCCAGTTCTCAAAACGTTAATTTTCTTAAAATTAAGAGCAAAAAAGCCTCCTTTTGGGGGCTTTTTTTATATCTTTTGAGTCATTTACGCCTCAATTTGAAGCGTTTTTTCCCGACTCGTCTCGCCTCGAACAATATGAATACGTGATTTAGAAATACCTAACTCTTTTTGAAGAAGCGAAATCACTGCTTTATTGGCTTTTCCATTCTCAGGGGGACTATTGACATAAACTTTATAAATAACCTCTCCATTTTCTAAAGTTTCTTTTTTGATTTGCTGAACTTTCGCCTTAGGAATAACCTTTAGCTTTAACGTGAGAGGAAAGTTTTTGTTCTCTAGAAAGCTTTTCATACACCTTTATTACTCTAAATATTTACAGAATAACTATAACTCACCTATTTTATCTACGCTAAGTTTTTGAAATGCAGAAATCAACCCAGCTTGCTCTGGTTGGGTTAATTGATCAAAAAAATCTTTTATAAAAAATGCTTTTTGAGTGTTTAAACAACCTGAATAATAGGGCTAAAAAGTAGAGCTAATAATTCTAGAAAACAAACATAATGCAATTATATAGCTTTCACTACGCGTCTTCGAAGTTTCGTGTGGCACTCCTGCTACTAACGGCCATTCGGTCGGCTTGCCGCCCGAAGCTCTTAAGAGCGCAGGGTGGCGGAGGGAGAGGGATTCGAACCCTCGATACAGCGTTAACCATATACACACTTTCCAGGCGTGCGCCTTCAACCACTCGGCCACCCCTCCGGGAAATATGAGCTCAATTTAGGCAATTCAGTCATAAAAATCCAGTTTTTTTATTCTTTCTTTTTTTACTAAGAAAAAAAATCCCCAAAAAGGATTGAAAAAAACAAATTTGTTTATATATAAACAGAAACCGATTAAGGATAAACACGTGAAAAATACTTCTTATAGCCAAGGCCACGCTTATCTATATGAAAAATATAGCGATCTTTACAAAAAAGACCCTATGATTCCTCATGAGTATTCCCCTGCCCAAAAAGCCTTGTTAGAAGTAGTTTTAACGCCAACTTTCACTTCTTTTTCTCAATTAAAAGACGCCTTAACACAAGCCGCTTCAAACCACACTGTATCTGAGACTGAGCTATTTCAGGAGCTAATTAGCAACCCCCTTCTTTCAGCTTGGCTTAAAGATATTCACCAACAAATATCTGCCTAAAAAACACTAGGATTTAGGCAACGCCGCTGACCAAGCTGGATCTGAGCCACATTGAGGGGTTTGAATCTTTCGTTCATTAAACCCTGTCACATCAATGGCATAGACCCAAGAAGGGTTAGGTTGTTTCCCTGACCGTTTATCTGTCCGTGTGAACATCAATGTGCGCCCATTCGGCGCCCATGTTGGTCCTTCAACGACATACCCTGTTGCCAGAAGGCGCTCTCCTGATCCATCAGGTCGCATCACTCCAATATAAAATTTTCCTCTATGTGTCTTTGTAAAGGCAATATAATCTCCCCGTGGAGACCAAACAGGTGTTGCATAAATTCCTCCACCAAAGCTGATTCGCTTTACATTTTTTCCATTTTTATTCATCACATAAAGCTGTTTATTTCCACCTCGATCTGAGTTAAAGACAATCTGCTCACCAGATGGGTCATAACAAGGAGAGGTATCAATCCAGTTCCCCTTTGTTAATTTTTTAAACCGGTGATTTTTTAGGCTAACACGATAAATATCAGAATTCCCATTTAATGCCTGACTCATAATTAAATCATGCCCATCAGGACCAAATCGTGGCGCAAAGGTCATTCCAGGAAAAGCCCCAACCAAATGGTGCTTCCCTGTCTCAAGGTCATACACATATACATGGGGTATTTTCTTCTCAAATGACAAATAAGTTAGCCGCTGCAAATTAGGAGAAAAACGCGGCGTTAAAACAATGTAAGATCCATTGGTTAGATACTTATGGTTTGCTCCATCTTGATCCATGATAGCCAGGCGTTTTTTTTGTCTTAACCCTTTTGCTTCTTCCGTCACATAAACAACCCGCGTATCAAAATACCCCTGCTCCCCTGTTAAACGTGTGTAAATCGCATCTGCAACAAGGTGAGCCAACCGACGATGGAACCGTTGTTCTGTTTCAAGACGTGCGGATAACAACAGCTGCTCGGTAAGGGCATCCCAAACACGATATAAAATACGCACCCGTTGATTTGACAAAATCTCAATCTGGCAGTTCACAACAATTTGTGTTTGCAAAAGCCTCCAATCCACAAAACGTGGGGGAGAATTAATGGGAAAGGAGCGTTCTAAAAAATCATTTTCTTTCGTTAAAGAAAAGAGGCCCGTACTTGTCAAATCATTAGCAATGATTTCTTTCAATCGCTGACCGAGCAATTTTTCTGAGCGCGTTTCTCCTTGAAAGTCTAAAAGAGCCGTTTGAATAGGCTCACGTTGCCCTTCTGTTATTTCAAGTTGCAAACCAGAAAAAGCAAAGGCTCCATAAAAAAGCATCACTACAAGAATTAGTTTTTTCATATAATCATCTCCTTCGGATTAAATAGGATAGAAAACTGCTGCCATTGGGCATACTTTCCTTTAGGCACCTTCAAAGGCACACATTTAGGGTGAAACAAAGCCCGTTTTGCACTTTCATACGCCACCTGAAAATAAGGATCACTTTGATCTGTACGACCATTTTCTAAATGAACAGATTGAACCGTTTGATCTGGGTTCATGGTTACCCTTAATTTAATAATTAAATCTCCTGCACCACGCACACCCGCAGGCAACCGCCAACAAGATGATATTTGTTGCCGCAAGGCATCTAACTCAGATAAAGATAGGAGGTCTTCAATCGGCTTCAAGTCTTCTGTTCCTTTTTTCTCATCTTCTGGTTTTTTATCTTCCTCTGTTTCAGGAAGATCTTCAATGGATTTTATAACGGATAAAAAATCATCGACTGGCGGCGCTTTTTTATCAGGAATTTTCTCTTTTTCAACCGATTTTTCCACTTTTTTCTGCTTAATTTCTGGCTTTTCAAGTGCCTTTTTTGGTTTTTTGGGCACCACTTTTTTAGAGTCTTTCTTCTTTTTTTCTGCCTTCTTCACCACAGGTTTCGTTACTTTTTTTGCCGGTGATTTTTTCTTCACAGGTTTTTTAGGAGGCGTTTGAGGTTTTTTCTTCTTAGGAATCTTCACCTTTTTTTTAACCACTTTTTTCTTTTTTGATGGCAGGCGTGTTTTATCTTTAATAGGCAAAACTCGTAAAGGAATTGCTTTTGGATTTAACGAAAATGGTTTCTTCCGAAACCCCACTTGAGAAAGAATCAATACAAAAAGAAAAAGATGAAGCAAAAAAGAAGCAATAAAACCAAATCTAGACATGCGTTCTTATTATCCTTTTCTGCGTAAATGAGCGCATTAAAGAGGTTCGGTAACCAAAGAAATCCGCTCAAACCCATTTTTACTAAGCACCCCGGAAAGCATCATCATTTTTCCATAGCTTAGATCTTTGTCACCTCTTAAAAAAATATCTGCTTGATTATTTTTTTGAGTAATAAGTTGAACATGCGGAATCAATTCTTTAAAAGAAATTTTCTTTTCTTGCACATAAAGTGTTCCATCTTTTTGATACGTAATCACAATGGGTTCAGATTTTTCCTGAATAGGGCCAGCTTGCGTTTGAGGAAGGTTCACCTCCACGCCTACATTAATCAACGGGGCAGAAATCATAAAAACAATAAGCAACACTAAGACCACGTCCACAAAAGGTGTGACATTAATGCCATGAACAGGAGAAAATTTTTGGGAGGTATATTTACCGTTTCGCATCCACTTCCTCATCCATCAATCTCTGACCAGAAGAAAGAATCAATCGATCTGCAAAATTCTCAAGCGCCCCCGCGTAGGCATTAATAGAGCTCGAAAGCTTGTTATAAGCCACCACCGCAGGAATCGCAACAATTAGACCCAAGGCTGTTGCCAAAAGCGCTTCAGCAATCCCTGGAGCCACCACTGCCAAACTCGTATTTTTACTAGCAGCAATTGACTGAAAACTATGAATAATCCCCCAAACAGTTCCAAAAAGGCCAACAAATAAAGAGGCTGACCCAACTGTCGCAAGGAAGTTCAACTGTTTTGAAATATCACTAATTTCCTGTCGGATAAAAGTACCAAAAGTTTTTTCAAGCCGGCTCTCATAAAAATTCATGCTTGTATAAGATTTTTCCTGATGCAACGCCACTTCTTGGTTAGCGGCCTCAATAAGCTTCACGCATACGTCTGGCGCTTCTGAAATATCCTTAAATTCAGAAAATGGCTTGTTTTTCTGCCAAAAAACTGTCTCAAACTTTAATAAGTTTTCTTTTAAAGTATGCAAAAACCAACCCTTAGAGAAAATAACTGTCCATGTCAGAATAGAAACAATCACCAATCCTACCATAATGACTTGCACAATAAATTCTGCGCCCAAAAATAATTGAAACAAAGAAGGATGGGAAGAAGCTTGATGAGAAAGCGTTTCTAATACTTGTCCTGATTTTGTATCAACCATGAAAGACTCCTTTTACTGACAACGCGATGGTATCAAATCGCTCCCTGTTTTTAAAGCATCAATCAATCTCGTCTGTAATAATGCTTAAAAAAAGAGAAAGCTTTTTTACTATTAAGGCTTTCTAGACAAAGAAAATCGAGCTGAAAGCATTAAAAATAAAAGACCAACTACAGCTAAAACAATGCAATACCCAACATTTGACGTAACCTCTAGAGGTGAAACATGCCCCAAACGACTCGCCAGCAACACCTGAGCTCCGTAAGGTAACACACCTTGGATACAGCAAGAAAAAACGCTGAGCCATGTCGCAGAATGCACTGCTTTTACGTTGTATTTAGAGATGAGTTGCTTTGCAATGGGGCCTACTAATAAGACAGAAATCACATTGTTTGCAACAGCTGCGGTCACAAAACAGATAAGAAGACAAATAACCACTTCCACGTATGCCCCACTATGCCGATGCCCTGAAATACGTTTTTGAATAATCTTTAAAATACTATCCAACCCTCCTTGCGATTTGACTAATCCAATCAAACCTCCCACAAGAAGGGAAAGAACCATAATTTCATTCATGCTAGAAAAGCCTTTGTAAATATCTTGGGTAAAAGTTAATAAACTGTAATCACTATGATCGAAAATACCAACCAGCCCCGCAATAAAAATCCCAATCCCTAAAACACCAAAAACATTCATACCTAAAATAGCCAATAAAATAACAACCCCATAAGGAAGAAGCTTTAAAACACTAAACTCTGGAGAGACAGTCATAGTTGCCTGCGGCTGGTTCACATAAATCCAAACCACATAAATAGCTGCAGCAATCATTGCAATAGGTGCATTAAGCTTAAATTTCTTTTGGGGTGTTGTCTTTTGGGTTTGAGTCGCTGCAATGCTGGTATCAGAAATAAGAGATAGGTTATCTC
>CAYGMA010000007.1:0-11337 GCA_964351045.1 uncultured Holosporaceae bacterium
CTCAAGAGTTTTCTTTGAAAGAAGCGTTGGATTTGTTGAGCTTGCCTAAGGTGATTGGACAACACCCTGAAACGGGGGAAGATGTTTCAGTGGGGCTTGGTCGTTATGGCCCTTATGTGAAATATCAAAATAAGTTTTATTCTGTTAAAGATCGGTCTATTCTATCTGTAGATATACCTTATGCATTAGAAGTCATTGGCAAAGCAAAAAAGAAATAAAAAAAGCCCTGGAGGCTGGTCTTCACAAAAACCTAAAAGTGTTTTGCCGACGTATGAACACGTGCTTGGTGTTGTGAAGGATCTTGGATATCTTCCTAAAAAAAGAGATCTTTCTTTGATGTTAAACATTAAAGGAGTTGAGCCAAGAAAGGCGCTTAAAGATATTCTATCCCAGATAAAAAAAGAAGGACAGTTTGCTCCTGCACCTCCTAAGAAAGACTCAAAAGCTCTTTTTGTTGTGGCGCGATTTGATGAGGACCTTGTACCTCTTTTCCAGCTCGTAAAATCGTCTGAATTCAATCAAAAAAATGATAAAGATCAGTTGTATCGGCTTTCTGATAATGGGCGTTTAACAAAAGATGTGAAGGTTGGTGACCAGTTTTTTGGAGAAATTCTGCCCGATAAAACCGTTAAGCTTATCCGGGAGGTGCGTGAAACACCGCAAGATTTGGTGTATGGATATGTCAGTCGTTTAAGAGGGCAGCTTATTTTTGAATCGAGTGATCGTCAGGATCGAGGGACCTATCGTATTCTTAACGGAAAAGTGAATCCAGAAACATATTTGAACCACTTTGTGAAAGCGCGGTTTGTTCCAGGGCGTGTGCCTACAGTTGATGTTGTTGAGGATATTGGAGGATTCGCGCAGTTATTTGATTTTGTGATCGAGCGTCATGAGCTACCGCACGTATTCTCAAAAGAAAGCTTAGCGTCTTTGAAGGGGTGTTCTGTGCCGGACTTGGAGGGGCGAGAAGATTTGCGTCAGTTGCCTTTTGTCACCATTGATGGAAAGGATGCAAAAGATTTTGATGATGCGGTTTTTGCTGAGCCTTTAAAGGGAGGGTTGTGGCGCCTGATGGTTGCCATTGCCGATGTGACGTATTATGTGAAGGAAGGATCTTCTCTGGACTTGGAAGCATTGGACCGCGGGAATTCTGTTTATTTTCCAGGGCGGGTGATTCCCATGTTGCCGGAAAAACTGTCGAATGATTTGTGCTCTTTGCGTTCTTGTGAAGATCGTGCGGTGATGGCTGTGGAAATTATTTTAGATGCAGACGGCTATAAAAAAGAGCACCGGTTCTTTCGAGGATTGATTCATTCACACGCGCGTTTGACGTATCAGCAGGTCGAAGAAAAAATAAATGCGCCTAAGAAAGTGAACATACCTGAGGTTGATGATGCGGTTCAAAATTTGATAGCTGCCTATGCTGTTTTGAAAAAAGCCCGTGTACGACGAGATCCTTTAGAAATTACCTCAGCTGAGTTGATGTTTCACTTTGATGAATCTGGAACGATCAGCAGTATTGCAAATAGCCAACAGCTGGAAAGTCATCAGCTGATAGAAGAAATGATGGTTCTGGCAAACCAGTGTGCAGCAGAAACGCTTTCTAAGGCGCGGATTAAAGTTCCGTTTCGTATCCATGAAAGCCCTGCTCAAGAAAAAGTGAGTGAGCTCAAATTTTTTCTGAAAAGTTTGGGACTTAAAAGTAATCAACTCTATACGGAGCCAAAAGACTTTAATGCACTTATGCGGCGTTTAGACGGCAATCCATTAAGTGGCATTGTGATGGAAATGGTTTTGCGGACGCAATCAAAAGCGATTTATTCTCCGGATAACATAGGCCACTTTGGGTTGAATTTGACGGATTATTGCCATTTTACCTCACCGATACGGCGGTATGCAGATGTGTTGGTGCACCGGGCACTTGCGGCTCTTTTAGAGAAAAAAACAGAGGCAGTTAAAGCGCGTTTTAATATCCACATGAAAGATTGGTGTGAGCAAATTTCAGAAAAAGAACGGCGTGCGACATATTCAGAACGAGAAGTGTATGATCGACTTACGGCGTTTTATTTCTCTGATAAAATAGGAGAAAACTTAAAAGGGTTTATCAGTGGTATCTCGCGTGCAGGCTTGTTTATTACTTTATCTGATTTTAATGTGAGTGGGTTGGTGCCGATGAGTTCATTGACCGATGACTTTTATATGCTTAAGCAAAACCCGGATCATTTGAAAGGACGGCGCCGTGGGCGGATGTATCGACTGGGGGATTTTGTGGCGGTTGAGTTACAAGAAGTTGATTTAGCAAAGGGGCGGTTAAACTTTCGTCTTGAAGCGTCTCCTAAAAAAGATAGAAACAAAAAAAGAAAATAAATACAGAATAAAGACGCTTCTTATTTAAAAATCAGAAAACTTTATTTGATTCGAAGAGGTCTCTTCTATATGATCAAGGAAACTTTTTAGACATCATGGACTTTAGTTTACTTTATATTGGTATTGGCATTGCAATTGGATTTTCAGTTGCGGCCCCTATTGGCCCTATTGGGATTTTTTGTATTCGCCAGGCCTCTACGTATGGGTTGATTGGGGGGGTTGTGACAGGCGTGGGCGCGTCCTTTGCGGATGCCGTTTATACGGCTGTGGCTGGCTATGGGGTGCAGTTTATTGAAGGTTGGGTTCAACAGTATATGAGCTGGTTTGAATTCCTTGGTGGGGCTTTTTTAATTTATGTGGCCTATAAGATTGCTATGGAAAAAATAGCGGTTGACCATGTGGAAGACCCAACACGAGAAAATCTTGCTAAAGCGTGTTGGGCGACTATGATTATGACATTTTTAAGCCCGATGACGACGGTTCTTTTCTTGGCCATGTTTAGTAAATTTGGGGTCTTGAATGATAAATTGACTTCTTTTCGGATTATAGAACTGAGCCTTGGTGTGTTTATCGGTGCATTGTTATGGTGGGTTTTTCTTTCTTTTATTGTGGCTAAAGTGGCTTCAACGGCTAAAAAATTTCATATAAAACGTTTGTTAAAAGGACCGTTAAAGGCTTTGACGCATCTTGTGTCTCTTCTCTTTCCTGAGTTAAAAACACAAGAGCATTTAGACCTTATCTTGATTGTGAATCGGGTTTCAGCGTTGTGTATTTTTGTGTTTGGGGTGTTGCTTCTTTTGAAAGGCGTGTCGGTTCTTTTTTTATAAATCTCGGCCAATTTGACCTGTTATAACATCAAATGAAACGATTCCTGATGTGGTTTTAAACTGTGTTGAGCTTAGCGCTTCTTGCAGAGTAATGCCGTCCTTTTCCATTTTTTGTTTTGCGGCACTTAAGATAGACAAAATATCATAGCCATAAAGCGCCAGAATATGGGGATTTGCTTTATAAAAAGAATGATAAAGAGTCTGGAACTTTTTGCTCAGGGTTTTATTGAAGTGTATGTGGCGTGCTTTTTTGAGAACAGGGTCGGATTGAATCTGAGGATGGGTGAATCCATAATCTCCAACAAAAACAAGGCGCGCTTTTGGATGGGCGCTTTTTAGATGCGCTGCGACAGGAATGCTTTCTAGCCCCCAGCCAAGTAAGGCAATAGTCAGAGGAAGTGAGTCATCAGCCTGCTGTGCAAAGAGCACATCTTGAAATGAAAAATCTTTTTCTAGAAAGTGAATTTGCTCAGGGGGGATGAACTCTAGGGCCAGAATTTCTTGTGCAAAGGTGTTTCCCAGAGGTGTTTTGGGCAAGAAAATGTGTGTCCTTTGAGGGGATTTCTGCAAGCGGGGCTTAAGGGCTTGAATTTGTTGATGGGGAGTAAGCCCGAGCATATATGTGTGGCTATTTGCAAGTAGCATTTCATTGGAAAAGGTGAAGAAAAGGGGAGGGAAAACAAAGGAAAACTCTTGAGCAATGCGCACGGACTCTTTGAAAATGGGGCCAATTACGATACGGATGTCGTCTTTTCGAAGCTGCGTTAAGGCTTTGTCCAAGCCTTGGGGCGTGCTTTGCGTGTCATAGACTTTTATTTTTAGGGGTGATCGTGTTTTGAAATAAGCAAGCTGAATAGCCTTTAAAATCTGCTTTCCTAAGTCTTGATTTTTTCCGGATAATGGAAGCAACACACCAATCCTTTCGAAGGAGTAGATGTCTTTAGAATAGGTATTGGAGGCAGGTTGGTAAGAAGTGGGGAGAGAAAGAAATTCTTGTGGAATGGCCCGGGATTCAGTAGAAAGCAAACAAAGAAAAAAGATTAAATACCAAAAAAGGGACTTATTGATTTGCTGCATAGTTTTATGACCATCCTTTGTAAACTCAAAATAGCTGAGCTTATTAAAGCATGATACGCACGCATTTAAAAAAGCTTTTTTCTAAAAATAAGGCGTATAAGAAAAAATATTATGCGTGGCTGCAAGGGCATGTGGCAGAAATGCTGACGGTTTTATATTTTCGTCTTAAATTTTATAAATTAATTGAGCGGCGTTTTAAAAGCCCGGTGGGGGAAATTGATTTGATTTTTTCTAAAGGGGCGACGCTTGTTTTTGTGGAGGTGAAACTCCGGAAAAATTTGGAAGAGGCAGCTCACTCTATTTCGTCTTCTCAACGTCATCGAATTGTGCGCGCGGCTAAATTTTTTTTAAGCCGATCTTCTGGATGCGCCAAAATTAGGTTTGATGTGGTTTTAATAAACCGGTACTATCAACTACGACATATTAAGAATGCATTTTCAGATGAATCCTCTTTTTAAAATTTTCCGCTCTTTCTTTCTTTTTATGCTGGTTCTTGGCCTGGTGTCTTGTGCGTCTGTGCGCCGCACGTCAGAAGTGGATAAAGGCCTTTCGGATTTTGATTTATATAATAAAATCAACTTAGATCTTTTTGAAGAAAATGTGGAAATTTTAGGGAATATTTGTTTCCGTGTGTTTGAAGGAAAAGTTCTCCTGACGTGTGCGGTCTCTAGTGAGGAAGATAAAAAACGGGCTGAAGAAGTGGTTAGAAACATTAAAGGTGTTTCGAAAGTTTATAATCATATTATGGTGGAAAAGAACTGCACCACGGTAGATTATGTGAATGATTCGTATATCTCTATGCGGCTTGCCTGGTCGTTGATGTTTATGGGTGAAATCCTTAGAGATAATTATACGTTTGAAGTACATCATGGCGTTGTTTACCTGCTGGGGAAAGCGCCGGATGATCGCATTCGTCAGATGGTTATTGATGCCGCCCGCAGTATTAGCGGCGTTGAGAAAGTTGTAAGTTACATTACACTCGAGCAGCCTAAATACTAAGGCTCTTTACTTAAGTCAAACAGGGATTGTGCGTTTGTTATTGGGAGAAAACCAATAAGAAAGGAACGCAATGGTCGCTAAAATTCAAACAACAGTTTTTCAAGGATTAAAAGTTATTCCTGTGGATGTTCAGGTTCAGGCGTGTAATGGGCTGCCCGCTATGCAAATTGTGGGGCTGCCGGATAAAGCGGTCACAGAATCTCGTGAGCGTGTTCGAAGTGCTTTGCATGCAATTGGTTTTTCGATTCCTGCTAAGAAAATTACAATTAACTTATCTCCGGCAGATTTGCAAAAAGAGGGGAGTCATTTTGATTTGCCAATTACGTTAGCGCTTCTTTCTGCGTTGGACGTGCTTGATCGACAAGTTATTGAAAATGCATTTGCTGTGGGGGAGCTGGAATTGGATGGATCGATTCGACCTGTGCCTGGCGTTTTACCTATTGCCATGGCTGCGTTGAAATCGGGAAAGAAGTTGATCTGCCCTCACGAAAATGCTGCAGAAGCAGCTTGGATTGAGGGGCTTAATATTCTTTCGGCCCCTGATCTTATAACGCTCTTGCAGACCCTGAAAGGAGAACGTGTGGTTGTTCCTCCGTCTGCAGAGCTCGCTCCTCCTAAAAAATGTGGGCTGGATTTTAAAGAGGTGAAGGGGCAAAAACTGGCCAAGCGCGCGCTGGAAATTGCAGCCGCTGGGGGGCATAATGTCCTTTTAAATGGTCCTCCAGGCGCGGGTAAATCTATGTTGGCTGAGCGGTTAGTTTCTATTTTGCCGCCGCTGTCCCCTCAAGAAGCATTGGAAATTTCTAGCATTCATAGCATATCAGGAAATCTCGAGCAGGGACGTTTGTTGCAAGAACGGCCGTTTCGGAATCCTCATCATTCAGCCTCAAAAGTTTCATTGATTGGAGGGGGCATTAAAGTTCAACCAGGTGAAATTTCGTTAGCGCATAATGGGGTTTTATTTCTAGATGAATTTCCTGAGTATGCACGGGATACGTTGGAGTCTTTGCGCCAACCAATGGAATCTGGAAAAGCGGTTATTTCTAGGGCAAATGCCCACGTTACTTTTCCCTCTAAGTTTCAACTGATTGCGGCAATGAATCCATGCAAGTGTGGTTATTTTAATACACCACGTGCTCTGTGCCGCGCCCAAAAGAATTGTGCCACGCAGTATCAGCAACGTATTTCAGGACCGATTTTGGATCGGATCGATTTGCACTTAACAGTTGATAGTGTGTCGCCCCATGAACTTGAAAAATTAGAGGGGGGTGAGAGTAGTGAGGCTGTTTCCAAGCGGGTGTTGACAGCAAGAAACCAGCAAAAAAAGCGATTTGAAAAAACAGATTTTGAAACAAATGTGCGATTGAGTAACACGTTTATTGATGAGCAAATTACGCTTCATTCAGACGCAAAAGCTCTGTTAAACCAGGCGTCTGAAAAGTTTCATTTATCTGCTCGGACTTACTACAGGACTATAAAGGTCGCTCTTACCATTGCAGATTTAGAGCAAGAAACAAAGATTTTAAAACACCATATGGCCGAAGCACTGATGTTTCGCGGGGTGTTTTAATTTTTAGCTCTTTTTGTTTTTTGATTTGATGTATGCTGGTTGAGACATTAAGCAGGAAGCTATGGTTTGGAGTCGTTTTGATCAGCGTATTGTTTTTGGTATAGCGACGTTTGGGTGGATTTTGTCAACCATTGAAACGTCTCTTTTTCCGGCCTGCTTGCCTGATATGGTGGCTAGTTTTCAAGTAAGTGACAAGGAAATCCAGGGCGTTATTTTTTATGCTTTTTTGGGCATGGCCTCAACAAGTCTTGTGTATGGATTTTTGTCAGATACCGTTGGTCGAAAAAAGGTTCTTTTTTACGCGGGATTTTTGTTTTTTATTTCTAGTTTAGCCAGTATTTTTGCGAAAAATTTTTCGCTCTTTCTGGTATGCCGTTTTTTTCAAGGATGCTTTTCTGCGGCACCTTTTTGTTTGGGGGCCGCTTTGTTGCACGACGTTTATGATAAAAAAAATGCCTGCATCCAGCTTAGCTATGTTGCGGCTATTTACTCGGCTGCATTAGCTGTAGGTGTTCCTTTAGGGGCGTTTTTAAGTCAGACATTTAGCTGGGAAGCAAATCTATGGTTGCTTGCGATTTTAGGCGGGCTTTACACGTTAACTGTCTTTTTTTATCTTCCAGAAACCCGTGATTTTTCTTTGAAAAAAGTGCCTTCCTTAAAAAACATTGTTCAAGATTATTGGCGGGGATTTTCAAATTTTCAAATTATAGTGGCGAGTAGCTCCATGGGAATCTTATTTGAAATACTCAGTGCACTCTTTGTTTCGCTTCCACTTATCTATATTGTGTATTGGGGAAGAGATCAAAATGCAGTGGCGTGGGGATTGTTTTTTATTGTTGTTGGTATGATCGCTGCGCGCTTTTCAGCGCGTGTTATTATGGATCGTATTTCTCCTGATAAGCTGGTTCTTATTGGACTTATCGGAAGTGCCGCTTCGATAACAGGGCTTTTAGTGATCGGATTTTCAGGAGGGTATTTATTTTTCTTAAGCCTTTTTTGCTCACTGGCACATGCTGTTTTTGCACGTGCCAGTGCCCCAGGATTTATCTTTTTGATTAATGAAGTTTATCCTGGCCAATCAGGTGTGGTGAATGCCATCTATACATTTGTCCGACTGCTTTTAGGTTTTTTAGTTTTAAAAGGGAGCGCTTTTTTCTTTGATGGCACGTTAACAACGTTAGCCGCTTTTCTTCTCTTTCTGCATATTATTCCCCTTTTTTTGCACATTCTTCTGATGAAAAAGCGGGCAGCTCAAGCTCTATCAAGTCGGTGAGTCTGTACGCCTTTTACATGGGGGCTAAGCTTCCCTTTGTATCGAAAGAAGGTATAAGAAAGCGTGATGGTTTTGACTTCCTTCATGCCAGGATCTTCTGTAACTTCAGGATCAATGTAAAAGAGCAATGGCATATCAACGGATTGATGAGGTTCTAACCGTTGTTCAAGAAAGCAAAAGCATTCAACTTTGTTGAAGTAGCCGCCTGCTTTGTCGGGCGTTACATTGTACGTCGCCATTCCAACAACAGGCTCATCGCTTTCATTGACAACATGATAAAGAGCAAAAGCACTTTCTCCTGCGCGTACGGTTATTTCTTTTTGTAATGGTTCAAAGCGCCAGGGAAGATCTCCATTAATGGTGCCGGTGAAGCGTATGGTAAAGGTGCGATCTCGAATTTCTTTGGCAAAGGTATAGGCCACTTGAGTCGTGCCTCCATATCCGGTCTTTTGGCAAAACATGCGGTATAAAGGAACGGATGCAAATGAAAGGGCGATCATAGCAAGCAGTAAGCCTAGCAGAAGATAAAGGATATGAGTGTTGGTTCTTTTTTTAGAAGGACGAGAGCTCAAGGGTCTAATTTGATAAGAGTTGCAACGTAAATGAGAAGAACAAAAAAGATAAGGATATAGCCTAAAAACTTATTTTTTTCGTGAAGTGCTTTTAAAGATTTTTTCATAAATTGCCCCTATATGCCAATAAATTTTACTTGAATAACAATGAGTGAAAAAAGAGCGAATAGATAGAAAAGACTAAACTTGAAGAGAGCCATGGGAGGCTTTTTATTGTTTTTGATTTGCCACGCTGTTTGCAAAAATCTTCCTCCAAGAAGGAATGTGATCAGGAGAGAAATGGAGACTTTTTGCGTTAAAAGAGAGGGCAAAAAAGAAAAGAGCACAGTGGCAATGCTGTAAATAAAAATCTTTTTCTTTGTGTAAGAATCGCCCTTTATAACAGGAAGCATCGGAATATTTGCGCGGTGATAATCTTCTTTAAAGTGAATGGCTAAAGCCCAGAAATGAGGGATGGTCCATAAAAAAATGAGGCCAAACAAATACAGGGGAATCCAAGAAAAAGCCTGGGTGACGCAAAACCATCCAATGACAGGTGGAAGGGCGCCAGCAATGCCGCCCCAGACAATGTTCTGGGAAGAATGGGGTTTTAAAACAATGGTATAAAAGTACGCATAAAAATAAATGGTAAGGGCGAGTAAAAATGCAGAAAGATATCCAATAAGCAGCGCCATGAGAAGAACAGAACTGATGGAAAGCATGAGTCCAAAAATAAGTGCTTCTTGCTCTCCGATGAGGCCCAAAGGAATAGGGCGCTTTTTGGTGCGGTTCATAAGGCCATCAATTTTGCGTTCATGCCACATATTTAAAACAGCAGATCCTCCTGCGCCTAACGAAATGAATAAGAGAGCCATTGCATTTAAAGCGCTGTTGCTTGGACCTGGTGCACACACAATGCCCACAAAAGCTGTGAAAATCACTAGAACCATTACCCGGGGCTTCATAAGCTCCCAGTAGGCTTTGATGATGTCGGGAGAGACCTCTTGTGACGAAAGGGTGTGACTAGACATAGGCAGTTATTTAACCTTGGGTTGTTCTTCAAAGCTATGGAAAGGAGGCGGGGATGAGACAGTCCATTCCAGCGTATCAGCACCTGGTCCCCATGGATTTTTCGGACATTTTTTCCCGCGTGTCAGGGTGTAAATCATCACGAAAATAAAGAAAATAGCGGCGAAAAATGAGATGTAGGCTCCAATGGAAGAGACGTAATTCCATCCGGCGTAGGCATCAGGATAATCAGGAATGCGTCGAGGCATGCCGGCGAGTCCTAAGAAATGCATGGGGAAGAATAAAATATTAACGCCAATGAAGGTCAGCCAAAAATGAATTTTCCCTAAAGTTTCAGGATATTGCCGGCCTGACATTTTCCCAATCCAGTAGTAGATGCCGGCGAAAATGGCAAACATGGATCCCATGGAAAGGACGTAATGGAAATGACCCACGACGTAGTATGTGTCATGCATCATAACGTCTAAAGCACCATTAGATAGAACAACACCTGTTAGCCCGCCAATGGTGAAAACGACTAAAAAACCAATGGCAAAAAGCATGGGGGTTTTAAACGTGATGGATCCGCCCCACATGGTTGCAATCCAACTAAAGATTTTTATGCCTGTTGGCACGGCAATAATCATTGTTGCAGCGGTGAAGTATGCATTTAGATTAACGTCTAACCCAACGGTAAACATATGGTGCGCCCAAACGAGAAGGCCAACACCGCCAATGGCAATGATGGCACAGACCATGCCTAAATAGCCAAAAACAGGTTTTCTTGAGAACGTAGAGATGACATGACTGATAATACCGAACCCTGGAAGAATCATGATGTAAACTTCTGGATGTCCAAAAAACCAAAAGAGGTGTTGAAATAAAATGGGATCCCCGCCGCCTGCAGGGTCAAAAAAGGAGGTGGCAAATCCTCTGTCTGTTAAGAGCATGGTGATGGCTGCGGCTAAAACAGGGACTGTGATGATGAGAAGAAAAGCAGTGATAAGAATCGCCCAAACAAAAAGAGGCATTTTGTGAAGAGGCATGCTTGGGGTACGCATATTGAAAATGGTGACTACGAAGTTTATGCCACCTAAAATGGAAGACGCGCCAGCTAAGTGGAGGCCGACCAACATGAAATCAGTGGCTGCGCTGCTATGGCCAAAGTTTTTGGCACTTAAAGGAGGGTAGAATGTCCACCCAGTTCCAGGACCACCGTCTGCAAAGAAGGCAGCACACAGCAAAAAAAATGATGGAACCATAAGCCAAAAGCTGATGTTGTTGAGTCGCGGAAAGGCCATGTCTGGCGCCCCAATCATGAGAGGAACAAACCAGTTTCCAAAGCCTCCGATGAGAGCCGGCATGACCATGAAGAAGACCATCATTAATCCATGAAGGGTGAAAATGACATTATAAAATTGATAATTATCGGGCGTGATGAACCCTTGTCCTGGTTCCATGAGCTGTGTGCGAATCATCAGTGATAGCACCCCTCCGAGGAGCCCCCCTATGACAGCATAGATAAGGTAAAGGGTACCAATATCTTTATGGTTTGTTGAGAATAGCCACCGAACAAGGCCTTTTGGGTGATGATGATTGCTCATTTTTTATCCTTTTGTTGCGTTATCTTTACTCGAATTCTTTGCGGGCTTCTGCCACCCAGGC
>CAYGMA010000007.1:11347-16687 GCA_964351045.1 uncultured Holosporaceae bacterium
TCAGGAATTGCGCGCACTTCGATGGGCATCATGCCGTGTTTCGGGCCACACAATTCTGAGCATTGACCATAATAAGTGCCTGGCTTTTCAGCCATAAACCATGTTTCGTTGATGCGTCCTGGAACACAATCTCGCTTGACACCCATGGAGGGAAGAGCCCAGCTATGAATAACATCTCCGGACGTTGTGAGGATGCGGATTTTTTTTCCAACAGGTACATAAACAGGGTTATCAACAGATAAAAGACGGAGCTGCCCGGGCTTGATTTCTTCATCAGGAATGAGGTAGCTGTCAAAAGAAAAGTTTCCATGATCTGGATATTCATAGGTCCAATACCATTGTTTGCCGATGGCTTTAATGGTCATGTCTGCATTGGGCGTTGAGTCCATATAGTAGAGAAGGCGAAAAGACGGATAGGCAATGAAGATCAAAATGAGTACAGGAATAAGTGTCCAAACGATTTCTAGAGATGTGTTGTGGGCCCATTTTTTTGGTGTTGGATGTTTTTTAGCCCTGAAGCGCCAGACAACAAAAAAAACCAATGTGATAACAAAGGCACCAATGCAGGCTAAAATAATGAGGAGCATGTCATGCAGATTTTTTAGTTCATGCATGACGGGGCTTGCCGCTGGTTGAAAATCAATTTGCCATGGAACTGGATGCCCTGTTTCCGTGGCGAAGATAACTGTTAATGGTGTTAAAAAGGCTAGAGTCAGAGCCCCCAAAATTTTTTTAGTCATGTGATTTAACTATTTTAACTTTCTGCTCAACTAAGATATTATTATTTAGGATGCAACACAACCATTTAAACTTAAGGATGCACATGATTCCAGGAACCCAGCTTCAGTATCTTTTTATTGGAAACACGCAAGCACCCAAGCAACTCTTTTTCGTTTTTCATGGATATGGCGCGAGTGCAGACGGGATTGCCCCATTGGCTCAGGCTTTTTGTTCTGATTTTCCAGAAGCACTTTTTTTGGTTCCTCAGGCGCCACATCCTTTTCCCTGGGATGTTTCAGGAGCGATGTGGTTTGAAATTTCAGACTTGTCAGAAGAGGTTTTAAATGAGGGATTGGACTTAACGCTTCCTCTTGTGACAAACGAAATTGCTGCAGTGCAAAAGCACTTTAAAATTCAAAAAGAAAACACGGTGGTCATGGGGTTTTCTCAAGGAGCGATGATCGCACTTGGGGTGAATCACTGGTAAGAAGAAACGCTTGCTCAGACAGTAGTGGCTTTTTCTGGAGGGTTTCCCCGAAAAATTGAAAAGTGTGACTCCTCAGAGCGTTATTTATTGGTGCATGGGGCTCAAGATGAAGTGGTTATTCCAGAGCGCGGGGTTCAAGCAAAAGAAAGAATAGAAGACGCTGGAGGCATGGTTCAGTTTTCTCTTTTAGAGGGGTTAGACCATTCTATTAATTCTGAAGCATTAGAAACAGCGCGAAGTTTTTTAAAGAAAATGGTCAAAGATTAGAGTGAAAATGTCAAAACCAATTGCTCTTATAGGAGCGACAGGGATGGTGGGTCAAACGGTTGTTCAGCTTGTTGAGCAAGATCCAAGGTTTCATGTAGCAGAGGTTGTGGGAACAGAAAAGCGACACGGCAAGACGTATGCTCAGGAGACCAATTGGATTTTGCAAGGAGACATGCCTGCGTCCGTTCGAAGCTTAACGTTTAAAAAAGTTTCACAAATTGAAAGTCGGTATGTGATTTCAGCCTTGCCAGCCGCGGTTGCAGAAGAGGTGGAGTTTTCTCTCGCTCAAAAAGGGCATGTGGTGTTTAGTAATTCTGCGGCACATCGATTGAGTTCTGGGTGTTTTTTGGTTGTTCCGGAAGTGAATGGAAACTGTTTAGAAGAAAGACCTTTTGAAAAGGGTGGGATTATTACCAATCCAAATTGTGTTGTGGCAATTTTATCTGTGGTTTTAGCGCCATTGATGAATGCAGCGTTATTGAAAGGTCTTTCTTTGACAACGTTGCAGTCGGCAAGTGGAGCAGGATATCCGGGTGTGCCGAGCTTAGATTTACTGGGAAATGTGATTCCTTTTATTTCAGAGGAAGAGGAAAAAATTAAGCAAGAAATTCATCATATTTTTAATCAGCCGCAGCTGCCTATTTCTGTGCAGTGCAATCGTGTTCCTGTGCGTGTTGGGCACATGATTTCTTGTGAGGCAACTTTTGACAAAGTTCTAACGCCAGAAGATTTTATAAGCCTTCTAGACGTGTGGAGTGCGAAAAATGGAGGGGTGTTAAAAGTTGTTCAAGATCCAAAACAACCGCAACCTTTGCGAACGCTTAAGCCGAATGATATGTCTGTTTACGTTGGGCGTATTCAGAAAGGAATGCAGGAAAATCAATTGCGTTTTGTTGTTTTGGGCGATAACCTAGGACGAGGAGCTGCTGGAGCAGCTCTTGCTAATTTAACATTGTTTGATCGTATAGAAGAGGCATGTCACATTTAAATATAGCTAAGTTTGGGGGGTCTTCTTTAGCCACTGCTTCGGGGATTTTTAACTGCGCAACTTTGTCAAAAATCCATCAATATCAATTGGTTGTTGTGAGTGCAAATGGCAAAACCACGCAAAATCTTCATGATCTGTGGTGGCATTTTTGCCAAGGGAATGAGAAAAAATTCCAGGAAATTTATGAAAAAATCAGCCGATTTTACAGCCAAATTGTAGCTGATTTACCCATAAAACAGTCAAAAAAAGAGGTGTTTGAGGCCCTTTTTGAGGGTTTACAAGCCACTTTTGAGGGGGTAGAGCGTGAAAAAGCGTTTTCTCAAAAAATTAGAGATCAAATCCTAGGGTTTGGGGAGCGCTTTTCCATGACTTTGTTTTCTTTAATGTCAGGGTATGAGGCTATCCCAGCATCAGACTTTCTCGTGACTGATTCTCAGTATGGACAAGCGCAGCCGCTGGTACAAGAAACGCGTGAGAAAATTGCGCAGGTGTTGGTGCCGGCTTTGGAAGAGGGGAAGCTTATCGTAACAGAAGGGTTTGTTGGTCAAGATCAGCTGGGCTTTCCAACAACTGTTGGATTTGAGGGGAGTGATTATACGGCTGCCTTATTAGCAGATTTTTTGAATGTCGAGAGCCTTACCATTTGGACGGATGTTGCAGGGATTTATACAGCTGATCCACGGTTGGTATTTGAACCAGCTCCTATTAAGGCGTTAAGCTATGATTTTGCGTCACAGATTTCTGCTTATGGGGCAAAAATTTTACACGAACGGACACTGGATCCTCTTAGAAAAAAAGAGATTCCCTTGACGGTGAAATCCTCCTTTCGACCGGACGCTCCAGGAACGCAAATTAGTCATCGTGCTGAAGATAAAGAAATGATCCTGACCTACCATGAGGGAAGGGCATTGATACATAATTTAACGGAAGAGGGGTATAAAAGATTAAAAGAAAAGTTTGATGTTTTTCAGTTAGAGGGTGAGGGATTTTTTAAAATATTTGCCATCGTTATAGATGAAACGCGATCAAAAGAATCTTTTATGGAAGATGTATTTCAAACACTTTTTCAGAAAGAAAAAAGTGATGAAATTTAATATCATTGGCACTGGGAAAACAGGACAATTTGTTCGAAAATTTTTATCTCCTCATCAGATAGCAGGCGTGTTTAACTCTCGAAATCCTGTGACACCAGATGCTTTAAAACAAGGGCAGGCATCCATCATTTTTGTAGATGGACCGACCATGGAAGATTTGATTCCAAGCTTGCTTGAGGCGCGTCAATTTGTTGTTACGGGGAGTACGGCTGTGTCTTGGCCCGCAGATTTAGATGCGCAGTTAAAGGCGTTAAATCTATGTTGGATTCGTGGATCTAATTTTAGTGTGTTGATGAACACTTTCTTTTATATGGTTCGAAAAATGAAGCCTTTATATGAAATGCTTGCTGAGCCGAATGCATCTCTTTATGAGCTGCATCACGTTACGAAAAAGGACAAACCTAGCGGTACAGCTCTTAAGCTCCGAGAGCTTTTGGAATGGCCACATGTTGACATTGAGGCAGAACGCAAAGAAGAATGTCCTGGCATTCATTCTTTGAGTCTTCAAAAAGACCAAGAGTCTTTTGAAATGAAGCATGTTAGTACAGGGCGAGAGGTTTATGCGCAAGGAGCTGTTTGGGCGGCAAAAACTTTTTTAGAGAATTCAGTAAGTGGGCTTCTGAATTTTGAGGATTTAATGTATGAAAAATTCAATGAACTTAACGCGCGATAGCTTAAAAAACTGGCCTGTTTTTACAGCGTTGGTGACGCCTTTTAAGGGAGGAGAGATTGATTTTAACGCGTTAGATCGTCTCATTGAGAATCAGAAAAAGCAGAGATGTGGTTTGGTAGTTCTCGGAAGCACGGGGGAAGCTTTTTCGTTAACAGATGCAGAAAGGAAAGAAATTCTCTCGTTTGTGCTGGAGCGTCAGGGAGATGTGCCTCTTATTGTGGGTGCTAGTAGTGGGTCTTTTCAAGGGGTGATGGAAACAATTTCTTTTTTAAACACGCTTTCAATTCAAGGTATTTTGCTTTCTTTGCCACCTTATTACAAGCCAGGCCCGCAAGGGCAAAAAGAGTTTTTTGAGAAAGCCTTAAATGCCTCTCAGCATCCAGTCGTTTTATATAACCATCCAGGGCGTGTAGGCGTTGCCATTGACCCCTTTGTGATTGAGTCGCTAAAACATCATCCAAATTTATTGATGCTGAAATACTCTTCTCCTGAGCGTGAGCCCTTAAGAGCGATCCAAAAAGTGGCTCCAGAAGTGCCTATTTTTTTAGGAGATGACTCTTTGCTGCACGCTTTTAGGCACGAAAAATTAATGGGTCTGATTTCTGTTATGGCGAATGCTTGGCCGGAGGAAACAAAAAAGTATACGGGCTTATGCCTATTAAACGATACAGCGCCAGAGCTTGATATTTTTGACGGGTTAGAGCAAGCCACAAACCCTATTCCCATTAAAGCTGTTTTATCAAAGCTTATGAATTTTAACTTTGATGTGAGGCTGCCGCTGAGCGTGAAAGATCTACAACACCCTGAAAAGATTGAAGTTTCTATAGAAAAGATGCATAATTGGCGCCTTGAGCTTGATAAGTAAAAACGTAGGGTATGAGAGGAGAGTATGATGGACACGGTAGAGCACTTAAAAGACTTTTTACATCAACTAGAAACAGGAAAATTACGGGCAGCTGAACGAGATGCGCAAGGGAAGTGGCATGTGAATCCTCAAGTTAAAGAGGGAATTTTAGAGGTGTTTAAGAATTCTCAGAACGCAACCATAGATGGGTGGCCTGGATTTGTTGATAAAGGCCACCCATCTATGGAAACTTCAATCTTTTCAGGG
>CAYGMA010000008.1:0-1259 GCA_964351045.1 uncultured Holosporaceae bacterium
TCTTAAGGTTACATCTCCATCTGGTTCAAGAAGATCTAGAGCTTTCTGGTAGTGATCTGCCCTATTATCCGCGCGGGCATTACCTAACCCAATATAGGCTTGTGCTCTTAAGGTTACATCTCCATCTGGTTCAAGAAGATCTAGAGCTTTCTGGTAGTGAGAGGTTCTGTCACCCTCTCGTGCATTACCTAATCCAATATAAGCTTTGGCTTTTAAGGTTTTGTTGCCATTTGGGCCAAGAAGATCTAGAGCTTCTTGGTAGTTCTGAGCTCCTTGTCGTACATTACCTAATCCAATATAGGCGTGGGCTCTTAAAACCAAAAGTGCCTCATCATTTTTTCCTACCTGTTTATAATAGCTGATAGCTTGAGAGACCTTATTTTTTCTGTAACACAAAAAATCTGCATAGGGCAAAAGTATATGAGGATTAGTTTTATTCAGTTTTAAAGCTTCTTCAAAGCTTTTAGCAGCGTCTTCTAATCGATTAAGTTTTGTGTATGTCTTTGCTAGGGCCGTCCATGCTCCTCCTCTTTGTTGAAGTGTATATGTATGTTGTTTGCTTTCTGCGATATGGCGTAAAACTCTTCTTCCTTTTGCATTTGTCTTATCATCTGGTTGATGTCGCCAGTAATTAGCAACATGTATTAACTCCTTAAATGAAAGAGCTAAATAGTCCCAGTCATCCGTCAGGTCAAATTTTGTTCTTTCCAATATTTCTTTTGCTTCCTCTTCCTTAGTGTTTAAATCCGTCTGATTCATCTTCAGTCCTGGAAGGAGGGGTGCAGAGGAGGAAGGGGAAACTTTGGCAGCATTGTCATCATCACCAGGATCACCTGGCACTGCTAAGATGTGTGTATTAAAAAAACAAAAAATAATAATAAATAAAAGAAAATGCATATTAGAATCCTAAAAGTAAAAAATAATATATAATGGGATTGTCTTTTTTCAATAAAAAATTGAATTTGGCTTGAAAATAGAAATAACGCCTTTGAGAGGAGAAGATAAAAAAGCAAGGGTATTAGCCTAGCAACTCTAAAGGCGTTGCTCTTGGGTGGCTTCTTCCAAGTTATTTTTCTTTCCATAACAGTTTGGGCAAGACACTTCTAGTTCATAAAGAGGGCTTTGAACTTCTTCTGGTGTTAGTGGTTGACGGCACGCATAACATTGAGCCATTCCGTTGGGCGTGCGGCTTGGGGTTAAGGCAACGCGCTTATCAAAAACAAAGCAATCCCCTTCGTAGTGTTTTCCGCCGACTTCTT
>CAYGMA010000008.1:1269-4916 GCA_964351045.1 uncultured Holosporaceae bacterium
CTGGAAGAGCGCGTACGTAGTCAACGAAGTCACGGAACCCTTCGATTTTTGGGTCGATGGCATTTTCAAACGTACCAACCTTAACTTCATAATCGTTGCGTGTGTCTAAAATGACAAACTCTTTTCCCTCTTCATACCAAGAGGCAAGCTCCTTAGAGGAAATATAAGGAGCGGGCTCATGTTCTGGATCAAGATCGTCTTGTCCAAAGGAAATGATTTCTTTTTTGAGGCGCACCAGCATGCGGTTAAAAGGCATCTCTTCGCTGCGTGTTTCTTTGATCACAAGATCTTTAAGCCAGTCAATTTGTTGAAACCCGTCTAAGACAGCTTGGATATCAGACTCTTTTCCTGAGATGTTGACATTCACACCCTCTGGGGCAACAAGAATGGTTCCAAGGATGTTATTTTTCTTGCAAAGATTTAGTAACATCGCTTTAATTTGGACAAGGTTTTCGAGCTGAACAAATTTATAGCCCGTAATATTAAGAATAGGAGTGTGTGTCATTTCTTTTTGGTTTTTCCTTATGTATGATAAGGTTTAATGTGAATATTTTTTTCTGTCAATATGGAGTGTATAAAATGAAAAAGAATCTATTAACTTTATGCGGGTGCCTTGCCCTTTTATCGGCGTGTGATCCAATGGATAAACAAGAACCGCAAAATTCGCCTAAAGCGATGCCTACTGAGACGGTTGTGCTTTATGAATCAGAGAGTCAAGAGTTAGACCCACAGCGTGGGCTTGGGTCATTGGCTAATCCAAGATCAACAGAGTCTGTTGCAGATCCGGGGAAAGACCGAGAAGATGAATTGTTGCCACAACGCCTTTATCAAAATATGAATGAGTCAGGGGCAACGCTTGCTACATTTTAAACTTGTTTGTGAAAAGGATAAAAAATAGATGCCGCAATTAGATGTTTCAGCAGAACGTATTTTAGAGCTTGGCCGAAATGTTCTTGAGAAAGAGCGAGAGGGGCTGAGGCTGCTGGAAGAAGAGCTAGACGAGTCGTTTGTAAAGGCGGTTGAAACGCTTAAAAACTGCACGGGAAAAGTTGTTTTGACGGGTATGGGAAAGAGCGGACATGTTGCAACAAAAGCAGCCGCAACCATTGCGTCAACCGGCACCCCGTCTATTTTTTTGCACCCTGCAGAAGCCAGCCATGGGGACTTGGGGATGATTGAAACAAGTGATGTGGTTGTTGCCTTGTCAAACTCAGGGGAAACAAAAGAGCTTGGTGATATTTTGTCTTATTGTCACAATTTTAGCATTCCCTTGATTGCGCTTACACAAAACCCAAAAAGCAATTTGGCGCGGCATGCATCGATTACGTTACTGGTTCCTAAGGCAGAAGAGGCGTGCCCTATTGATTTAGCGCCATCAACCTCTACAACCATGATGTTGGCTTTAATGGATGCGCTGGCCTTAACGCTTCATTCCTTAAAAGGATTTACCGCAAAAGACTTTAAACGCTTTCATCCAGGAGGAAAACTCGGCAGTGTATTGGTGAGTGTTCGGGATATCATGATGCCTAAAAATCAAATGCCTCTTGCGCAGGGGTCAACGTCTATGAAAGAGGTTGTTGTGCTCATGTCTCAAGGGCGTGTGGGCTGTGTGTGTGTGCTAGATGGAGAGACGAGAGGATTAATTACAGATGGTGATTTGCGGCGTCATATGGCACCAGAATTATTTGAAAAACCAGCAAAAGATATTATGACGCTCTCTCCTAAAACCATTCGAGAAACAGAGCTAGCGGCTGATGCTATGCGGTGTATGCGGGAAAATAAAATCACAGCGCTTTTGGTTGTGAATGAGAAAGATGAGTTGGTGGGGCTCATTGATATTCACAAGTGTTTGGCTGTTGGTTTGGGGGCATAGTGGCACATCGATTGCATCAAAGAAAACGGTATGGAAGTTTAAAGCTTGGATTGATTCTGTGCGGCTTTTTCTTGGTGCTTTGGCTTGTATTCTGGCCCAGTTTAGAAAAAACTTTCTTTGACTATGGGGAAGGCGTTGAAGAGAAAAAGTTTTATGAGAAGGTGAAAAAATCGACCATCCAATCTAAGGAAGTGATTAAGCCTCGGTTTGTGAGTGAGGATGATAAAAAACGCCCGTATGTCGTCACAGCTAAAAAAGGGATCAACCAAGATAACGACCTCATTAAATTAGATACGGTTGCGGCGTCTATGGAGGTGAGTGATGAAACAGGGGATCGTCTTTCCATTACATCAAAAACAGGGGATGTGACTCCTGGAAAAGAAGGCGTTGCGGATTTAGAGGGGCAAGTGACTGTTTCGCATAATCAGGACTACACGCTCTTTACAGATAAGGCACATGTTGATTTTGAAAAGGGTGAAATCCAAACAAATGAGCCTGTTGAAGGGCAAGGGATTTATGGACATCTTCAAGCAGAAGGCCTGCGGTTAAATAGTCACGAAAAAACGCTGGAGCTCAAAGGAAAAACAAAAATTCGATTGCAATCAAGTGAGGGACTCGATGTATAGAGGGGTGTTTCTTTTTGTTTTGAGTGTGGTTGCAGGAACACTTTTTGCGGCAGAAAAACAAAAGTTGCCTGTTGATATTTCTGCAAAGAATGGGGTTAAGTTTTTTGATGAACAAAACTATTTGGAAGCTTTAGACGATGTGAGTATTTCTAGAGGAGCCAACACAATCTATGGGCAGCTTGCACGTATTGATTATGAAAAGAAAAATAACAAACGGGAGCTGATGTCTTTGACCGTGCAAGGTCAGGTGCTTTCTGTGTCTCCTCAGGCAACTATTTATGCAGAAAAAGGGCAGTATTATTTGCCAACGGATCAAGTAACGTATACAGGCTCTTCTCAAAACCCAACCGTAAAATTGTTTGCTCCTTCTGGAACGATTCTTGCTCAGAAGGAATTGGTGTATCAGCCCAAGAAACAATTGGCCATTGTGCGCGGATCTGGTGAAGTGCATAGCACTAAAACACCGCATAAATTGTTTGGGGAAGAGATTCGGATTTTCTTTAAGAAAAATGAAGGGACTACAGGAGGGAAAGAGAAGGTGCGTCCTCAAGAAGAAGGGCCCATTTTCCAAGGCGCTTCTGAGTCTATTGATCGATTGGAGGCAGATCAAAATGTGCATCTTGTTTTGCCAGGAAAAGTAGCCACAGGGGATCATGCGCTCTATAAGGCCAATGGAAACATTATTGAGCTGTGGGGAAATGTGAGTGTGACAGATGACAATAAACAACTTAAAGGAGCCTATGCAATTGTCTATAAAGACAAAGGACAAAGTGAAGTATATGCGTCTTTGCCTAAGCATTTGAAATCAGGCATATCTGGAAAAGAAAAGAAGAAACGGGTTAAAATTGTGTTGCTCCCAACATAGTTTTCCAATAAACATCAACTATCATGAGTGTAATACGCGCGCAAAACATTGGAAAGTCATATGGCGGTCGCCCTATTTTAAGAGGGGTGAACGTGACAGTGCGCTCTGGAGAAGTTGTTGGGTTGCTTGGACCTAATGGGGCCGGAAAAACCACGTGTTTTTATATTATTTGTGGCCTTGTAAAAGCAGATTATGGGACGGTTTCTCTGGATGATTATGATATTACTCATGTTCCCATGTACCGCAGGGCGCGTTTAGGAATTGGATATTTACCTCAGGAGCC